>JAAFHD010000407.1 GCA_013298245.1 Alphaproteobacteria bacterium | reverse complement strand
CTGGCCCGCATCGATGCCTGGAAATTCTGGGTGCTGTGCGACCGCGAACCGGCGCGCGGCTGGGTGCGTGGGCGGGTCGCGCTGCTGGGTGATGCGGCACACCCCATGCTGCAATACCTGGCGCAGGGCGCGAACATGGCGCTTGAGGATGCGGTGTGCCTCGCCGACCAACTGCGCCTGCATGGCGATGTGCCGACCGCGCTGGTGGCGTATGAAAACGCCCGCGCGCTGCGCACCGCGCGGGTGCAGGTCATGGCGCGGGTCTACGGGCAGTTCTACCACGCCGGCGGACTGACGGCGGAGCTGCGCGATGCGGCACTCGGCGGGCGCGACGCAAAGGCCGCTTGGGCGGGAATGGAATGGCTCTACAACCCGCCCGCCTGGCCTGGCGGTTAGCGTCGGACCTGAACAGGCTGAATCAGCCTGGCCAGTGAATCGGCCTCGCAACAACGGCTGGAGTTTTTTCTCTGAAGCAAGCCGCAGAGAAAAAACTCCAGCGGTCTGGTCACCCGAACCGGTATGGCGTGCTGCCACCTTGCAACTGCCGGCAGTCTGCCCGACCGGCCATGGTAGTCCCGCGCGCCAGGCCGCTGACGCTCCCCGCGCTGGCCTCCCGCGCGCCCGCATGCTACCGCCGCAGGCCAGCGAACAGAACGCGAATCCGCCATGCCCGATGACCTCAAGACCATGCCCGGCGACCCCAGCGCCGAAACCCCGCTCGCCGCCGCGCTGAGTGAGCGCTACCTGGCCTATGCGCTCTCCACCATCACCGCGCGCTCGCTGCCGGATGTGCGCGATGGGCTGAAGCCCGTGCATCGCCGCGTGCTCTGGGCGATGCATCAACTCAAGCTCGACCCCGCCAGCGGCTTCAAGAAATGCGCGCGCATTGTGGGCGATGTGATGGGCAAGTATCACCCGCATGGCGATGCCGCGATCTATGACGCGATGGTGCGCCTTGCGCAGGATTTTGCGAGCCGTTTCCCGCTGGTCGAAGGCCAGGGCAATTTCGGCAATATCGACGGCGATAACGCAGCCGCCATGCGCTACACCGAAAGCCGCCTGACCGAAGTCGCGCAGGCGATGCTGGCGAACATCGAAGATGACACCGTCGATTTCCGCGCGACTTATGATGGCGAGGAACGCGAGCCGGTCGTGCTGCCCGCCGCCTTCCCGAACCTGCTGGCCAATGGCGCATCTGGCATCGCGGTTGGCATGGCGACCAACATCCCGCCGCACAATGCCGGCGAAGTCTGCGCCGCCGCACTGGAACTGATCCGCAACCCGCAGGCCACCACGGCCGAATTGCTGGCCCATATGCCCGGCCCCGATTTCCCCACCGGCGGCCTGCTGGTGGAGGACGCGGCCACCATCGCCGAAGCCTACGCCACCGGCCGCGGTTCCTTCCGCATGCGCGCCGCCTATGACGTGGAGCGCGGCAAGAACGGCGCCTGGCAGATCGTCATCACCGCCATCCCCTACCAGGTGCAGAAGGCGCGCCTGGTCGAGCAGATCGCGCAGCTGCTGGAAGAAAAGAAACTGCCGCTGCTGGGCGATGTGCGCGATGAAAGCACCGACCTGGTGCGCCTGGTGCTGGAACCCAAGACGCGCAATGTCGAACCGGCAGTGATGATGGAAACGCTGTTCCGCGCGACCGCGCTGGAGAGCCGTTTCTCGCTGAACATGAACGTGCTGGACGCCAACCGCACGCCGCGCGTGATGGGCCTGCGCGAGGTGCTGCGCGCTTGGCTGGATCACCGCCATGTGGTGCTGGAACGGCGCAGCAAGCATCGCCTGGCCGCGATCGCGCGGCGCCTCGAAATTCTCGAAGGCTACCTCATCGTCTACCTCAACCTCGATGAGGTGATCCGCATCATCCGCGAGGAGGATGAACCCAAGCCCCGGCTGATGGCGCGTTTCGGCCTGACGGATATGCAGGCCGAAGCGGTGCTGAACATGCGCCTGCGGTCTTTGCGCAAGCTCGAAGAAATGGAAATCCGCCGCGAGCATGACAAGCTGTCGAAGGAACAGAAGGGCCTGAACGCCCTGCTGGCCAGCGAGAAGAAGCGCTGGGACGCCATCGCCAAGGAAATCGAGGACACGCGGCGTGCCTTCGGCGATGGCCCGCTGGGCACGCGGCGCACACTGATCAACGGCGTCGCCGCCGCCGTCACGGTGGACGAAACCGCCTTCATGGAGCGCGAGGCGATCACCATCATCCTCTCCGAAAAGGGCTGGCTGCGCGCGCAGAAGGGCCACCTGCCCGCCGACGCCGAACTGCGCTTCAAGGAGGGCGACGCGCTGGCCTTCGCGCTGCACGCCGAGACGACGGATCGTGTCGTCGTCTTCGGCGCCATGGGCCGCGCCTTCACGCTGAAGGCCGATGCCATCCCGCGCGGCCGTGGGGATGGCCAACCGCTGCGCCTGATGGTGGACATGGCCAATGAGGACACGCCCATCGCGCTGTTCAAGCCGGACGCCCGCATGCTGGTCGCCGCCAATGACGGCAAGGGTTTTGTCGTGGAGGCCGAGGATCTGCTGGCCGAAAAACGCACCGGCCGCCAGGTGATGAACCTGGAAGGCGCGGCGCGTGCCGTGCTCTGCGCGCCGGCCGCCGGCGACAGCATCGCGGTGGTGGGCGACAACCGCAAATTGCTGGTCTTCCCGCTGGACCAGATCCCTGTGATGGGCCGCGGCCGCGGCGTCCAGCTGCAATCCTACAAGGATGGCGGGCTGCGCGACGCGCTGGTCTTCGAAGCCGCTGCCGGCCTGTCCTGGCAACAGGGCGACCGCACGCGCACCGAGACCGATATCACCACCTGGCGCGGCAACCGCGCCGGCGCGGGCAAACCCGTGCCGCATGGCTTCCCGCGCACGGGGCGGTTCTCGTGATGCGCGCGTTTTTGATCCTGCTGGCGCTGGCCGCACCCGCCACTGCCCAGCGCGCGAATTTCGACGGCGATTGGTCGGGCTTCCGCTACCATGAATGCCGCACCGGCGGCCGCGTCGGCCAGGAACGCGTGACCATGCAAGTCGCGCGCGGCGAAGCGCGCCTGTCGGGCCTCGCGGGCGATGGCGAGATCACCGGCCGCGTCAACGCCGATGGCACCGTGCAACTGTCGGGCTTCGGCCTGTTCGGCGCCGCCACCGGGCGTTTCGCCGGCACGCGCTTCACCAGCGAACACCCCAACCGCACTGGCACCTGCACCATGCGCCACGAACTGGAACGCGCGGTCAGCCGCCCGCGGCGATGAAGGCCTGCGCGATCTGATCGCGCCGCGCGATCCAGACCTGGTCGCGCATTCCCGCCAGCATTGCCATCACCCGCTCAAACGCCGGAAAGCGCCCCGGCCGTCCACTGATGCGCAAATGGTAGCCAATGTTCAGCACCCGCGCATGGCCGCGCGCCGCTTCGGCGGCCAGTGTCTCGATCGCGTCGCGCACATATTCCACCATCTCGCCCGCGCGCACGAAGCCGTTCGGGTGGAAGAACTTGCTGTCGTTGGAATCCAGCGCATAGGGCAGCACCAGCAACGGCCCGTCGCGATAGGGCAGGTCATCATCGAAGGCGTTGGAGGTGTAGAGGAAGCCGCGCTCGGC
>JAAFHD010000406.1 GCA_013298245.1 Alphaproteobacteria bacterium | reverse complement strand
GCGGAGCCGGGTTAGCACAGCGGTAGTGCAGCGGTTTTGTAAACCGAAGGTCGGGGGTTCGATCCCCTCACCCGGCAATGACTTTGCGGGAATCGCCGTTTTGAAGGCAGCGCTGACCGGACATTGACCGGACGCGCACGCGGGTTTGTGGCGCGCAACACGCCGCCCAAACCCCATGGGGACGCGCGGGAGTTTTTACCCCCAACGCACGCCTGCCCGTATTCGCTTCGCCGCGCACATCATAGGGGGTCATAGGGACCATAGGGCCGATGCCCCCTATGTCCCCCTATGCTTCGGCCGGCGCGTGCGCGCATGGCGCCAATGCATACTTGTCGGTCCCCCAAACGCCGGCACTTGGATACCGCGTCAGCACCATGCCGCCTGCCATGGTGCCCACCATCCCGCGGACCATGGCAGCGTTGTTCTGGCGATTCTGGCCTTGCAACCCCATGCATTCCAGCACGCTTGAATGCAGTTCCTTCACCATCACCAATCGCTCGCCATGCGCAGCATGCCACGCCGCAAAGATCGCCATGATGCGCTGGCGTTGCGGATCATCGGCCTTGGCTTGGGCGATACGTTCGGCCGGGTCATGGCAACCCAATGCCAGCAGCGGGTCACGGCACCAGCGCGCCCAATCCGTGAAGCTGCCCAGCGGCCTGCCATGGGGCAGCGCATCACCCTGCTGACGCCCCCAGCGCCAGATGGTCAGCAGCGCACCCAGCAGTGTGGCGCGTGCGGCCAGCGTTTCGGCCAGGCGGTCACCGCGAAAACTGCGCGCTTCCGGGTCCTCCATATGCGCATCCAGTTCGACCACCACGAAGCGCCGCGCCAGGTCCTCCGACAGCAGCAACCCGTTGCCGGTGACCGCGACAAAGGCCGTGGGGTTCAACTGCACCAGCTTACTGAAACCCAGCGGACGAACCGCCGCCGGCCGTTCAGTGATGGCGGAGGCCAGCACATCGGACTTGAGTGATGTCGCGTTCACATTGTCCAGGAACAGTGTGGTGCCAGCTTCCATCAGGGCGGCCGTGATGCGCTTGTCCAGTTCTTCATTCGTGCCACCTGCTGTGATCGCGACCGGATGCTGGCCAAAGGCGATGGCGCTGGCCATGCGCACCAGCAGGCCCTTGCCGGTGCCACTGCCCGAAAACTGAGGCGCGCGTAGCATCAGCGCCGGTGCCAGGCGCAAGCAAGGGCGACACACCGCGCCCAACAGCGCGACCAGGTAGCCGCTTTCATCCACGCCGGGTGGCAGGGTCGTATCCACCACCGCCAGGCCGTTATCGGCCTCCGTCACGCGCACCGCATCGGCAAAGGCGAAGGTGCGGAACCAACGGCGCAACTCAAGCAAGGCAGCCGCTGCATCGGCGCGGGTGGGGTCATCGGGCACCGTAATGCCCGGTGGCTTTTCGCACCACAGCCGCGTTACCGGGTCATAGCCTTCCACCACGCGCAGGCTGCCATCACTGGCCAGCAAGGGCGCGGTGGTGATGCCATCCAGCGGGCGCAGCCCCCACCCGTCACGATTGTCCAGGTAGAGGCTGGCAACCCGTTCAGGCAGCGTGATGTGATGACATTGCGGATTGCCTTCGCGGTCCGCCCTGATGTTGTAGGGGCGCAGTATGGCATGCGCCGCATTGACCACCCCATGCACTGAAAGCGTCTGCGCGACATGGGTATCGCGCATCGCGTCGCGCACCAGACGGACAGGCGCGCCCCGGTCGAACATATTCGGCATCGCGGCCAGGGCGCCGGCCAATTCGCGCGCGGTCTTCGGCAGGTCGGCAGAATCGACAAGCAGTTCGGCGCGTCCCTCGGGGTCCGTATTCTCGGTCAGCGCACGCTGCGCGTCTTCCGCCCGGGCTTGGCGCTGCAACTCCCGCACGGCTTCATCCAGCGCCGGCAGGCGCATGCCCAAACGCCGCGCAGCCGGCTTGCGTTCGCGTTCGTATTCGGGCTTGGCCAGCGCGACCAGGCGCGACAGTTCCAGCGCGCGATCGGCCGGCGTTTCGATCGTGGAGGGGTGATCGTAGCCGTCCATCACGCAACCCCCGCATGTTGGAGTGCCCATTGCGCGATCGCTTCACCCTCCCGCGCATCCTTGCCGGCACGTTCCAGCGCCTGCGCGATAACGTGCGACACATCCCCCGCATGCAGCGCGCCGGCTTTCACATGCCCTGCCAGTTCACATGCAGCCAGCACGGCGGCCCGGTGGCGGTTGCCTTCGGGCTGGCGCGCGATGCGATAGGCGGCATTGGCGAGCGCATCGGCCACGCGGCCATGTCGCATCGCAATCTGCGGTGCCGCGCGCTGCGCGGGTGGTGGTGGATGGGGCGGCGTGACGGGCGGCCCGGCGCGCAGATACAGGCGCCCTGCGGGCAGCGGGTCCGGTGCCCCCGGCGCGAGGATGGGCGCAGCCGTGTAGATCACCTGCGCGGCGCGGAAGCTTGCGGCGTCCAGACACGGCACCGCGCGCAGCCATCGCGCAGCGTCTTGGCCCATGATGGGGCGGTTCAACCACACCCAAAGGCGCAGCCGCATGCCGGGCTTGATGCCGTGCGACGCGGTGGCCTGGGTGATGATACCAGCCTGGGCAAAGGCCGGTGGCAGCGCGGGCAGTGCCGCCGCCAGGCAAGCCGTCAGGTCATGCGGATTGAGGTGTTGCGGCGCGGGCAAGCCGTCCAGGTCCAGCGCCAGCCAATGCCGTGGCACGTCGCGCAATGTGGCGGTGTCTCCGGCGGCGGGGTCATCATGAAGCAGGCGGCGAACCTGCTGCGTCCGGCAGGCATCGGCGATGGCGCCGCGGACCACGCAGCGGTCCGGGCGTGCCAGCAAGTGCCGCAACAGCGCGTGCAGGCCGTGCAGGCCGTCCAGCGGTTCCGCTGCCATGTCGAACAGGCGGGCATTGCCATAGGGCGTGATGCGGCCATCGGCGTGCAGCGTCTTGGCCAGGCGCGGCCCGCGGGATTGCAGGATCGTGATGGTGTCGTGCGACATCGGGTTCTCCGAACCCGCCTTGCCGAAAGCGCTTGAACAGATACTGCCAGGCTGGCAAAAGGTTGAGGCAGTCAACTATTTCGCCAGTGTCAGCGCCGTTCGGTCCATCGGGGCCGGCGGCGTTTTCTGTTCAGGGGTTGCGCTTGCCGCCGCGCACGGGCGGGGCGGCGGCCAGCTTGGCTTCGGCGAAGGCGAGCAGTTCGGCGGTGTCCACCAGCGCGCGGCCATTCACCCGGCGCCAGGTCAGCGGCCAGGATTCCAGCGTGCGATGACTGACCGGGAAATAGCGGTGGGTGATGATGGCCGCACCGCGGCGGCGATCGACGCGGGCGGGCAAAACCGGCGCGGTATCCGGCGCGGTGCTCGTGGTGTGTTGGGCCATGGTGGTCAGTTCCTGCCCGGCGTTGCGGCCCGGGGCGCGGCGTGCCGTTTGGCAGCGCTGATTCCCGTTTGGCGCCGGCGGCAACCGCGACTCAAAACTGGCAGTCAAGCGATTCGCGGGGGTGTCCGTATTCGTCATTGTGCTCATTCCTGTTCCGCCAGCCGGGACCGATTCCCTTCGGCGATGAGCGCAGTGCTACGGAGCGGCAGAGTTCAATTGACCGGGGTCATGTTAACTTTTGCGGCGGGACAAGGGCG
>JAAFHD010000404.1 GCA_013298245.1 Alphaproteobacteria bacterium | reverse complement strand
GCTGGAAACCCGCGCCGGCCCCGCCACCCGCCCCTGCTTCCTGACTGACCCGCGCCGCGTGGTCCTGCCCGCCTTCGGCGCCCTGACCGGCGGCCTGGATGTGCGCGACCCCGCACTCGTCGCCGTCATCCCCCGCGGCGGCCGCGTCTTCATGCTGGGCCGCGACCGCCTGCACAGCATCCCCCTGAGCTGAATATCCCGATCACGCGCTTGGTCTTTTGCCGCACCACGCTATGTTCGGCCCATGTCGCCCACCATCATGTGGTTCCGCCAGGACCTGCGCCTGGCGGACAATCCAGCACTGACCGCCGCCGCCACCGGCCCGGTGCTGCCCGTCTTCATCCTTGATGACGCGGCCGCCGGCCCATGGGCGCATGGCGGCGCGCAGCGCTGGTGGCTGCGCGAATCGCTGGCCAAACTGGCCGCGGACCTGGCCGCCCTCGGCGCCCCCCTCCTGACGCTGACCGGCGACGCCACCCGCCTGATCCCCGAGCTCGCCACCCGCATCGGCGCCAGCGCCGTGCATGCGTCACGCCTCTACGAACCCTGGGCGCGCCGCCGCGACGAAGCCATCCACACCGCACTGGGCGGCGCGCTCCACCTGCACCAGGGCGTGCTGCTGCACGAACCCCACCGCATCCGCACCGGCCAGGGCAACCCCTACGGCGTCTACACCCCCTTCAGCCGCGCCCTCTTCGCGCTGGGCGAACCACCGCCGCCGCTGCCCGCGCCGGCGCGCCTCACCGGCATCCCGCACCCCATCCCCAGCACCACCCTACCCCTGCTCCCCGCCCGCCCCGAATGGTGGTCCGAATTCCCCACCCACTGGACCCCAGGCGAAGCCGGCGCCGCCACGCGCACCGAAAAATTCGGCGCCGCCGCCATGCGCGCCTACCCCGACGCACGAAACATCCCAGGCCAGGCCAGCACCTCCGGCCTGTCGCCGCATCTGCGCTTTGGCGAAATCTCCCCCCGCCAGGTCTGGCACGCCGCGCGCGCGCTGGGCGCCACCGGCGACCATACCTTCCTCAAGGAAGTGCTTTGGCGTGAATTCGCCTACCACCTGCTCTGGCACCGCCCGCACATGCCCGAAGCACCGCTCCAACAAAACTTCGCCCGCTTCCCCTGGGCGCCCGACGCCACCCTCCTCACCGCCTGGCAACGCGGCCGCACCGGCTACCCCATCGTGGATGCCGGCATGCGCCAGCTCTGGCGCACCGGCTGGATGCACAACCGCGTCCGCATGATCGTGGCGTCCTTCCTGGTGAAGCACCTGCTGCAACCCTGGCAGGACGGCCAGGCCTGGTTCTGGGACACGCTGGTCGATGGCGACCTGGCTTCCAACAGCGCCTCCTGGCAATGGGTCGCCGGCTGCGGCGCCGATGCGGCACCCTATTTCCGCGTCTTCAACCCCGTCCTGCAGGGCGAGAAATTCGACTCCGCCGGCACATATGTCCGCACCTTCATCCCCGAAATCGCGTCCCTGCCCGACAAATACATCCACCGCCCCTGGGAAGCCCCCAGCCCCCCGCGCGGCTACCCCGCCCCCATCATCGGCCTGTCCGCCGGCCGCGACCGCGCACTCGCCGCCTATGCCACCCTGAAGGCCGCATGAAGCCCGACCCGCTGCGCCTGGCCGAACGCGGTTTCGCAGGCCTTCGCGTGGTGGGCGATGTGCATGGCGATGCCCGCGCCTTCGACGCCGCGGCCGCCGGTGCCGAAGCCGCCAACCTGTTCCTCGTGCAACTGGGCGACCTGACCGATGGCGGCCCCGACAGCCCCGGCGTCCTGCGCCGCATCTTCGCGCTGATGGATCAGGGGCGCGGCCTGTTCATCCTGGGCAACCACGAACACAAGCTTCGCCGTGCCCTGCTGGGTGCCAAGCTGCGCGGCACCCTCGAAGGCCTGGAAACCACGCTGACCCAACTGGCCGCGGCACCCGATGGCGAGGCACTTCGCACCCGCCTCATCGACGATATCGCCCGCGCGCCGGCCTGGCTGCATCGTGGCGCGACATTCTTCGTCCACGCCGCCTACCACCCCGCCATGCTGCACAACGCGCCCCCCGCGGATGCCGGCGCGCGCCGCGTCGAACCACCCGTCACCCGCGCCCTCTACGGCCAGGTCGCCGGCGGCAATCGCGCCGATGGCTACCCCGAACGCCTGCTGCATTGGCTGGACACCGTGCCCGCCGGCCTGACCATCTATTGCGGCCACGACACCCGCAGCACCGATGGCCGCCCACTGCGCCTGCGCGGCCGCCTGGGCGGCGAGGCCATCTTCGTCGACACTGGCGCGGGCAAAGGAGGCCATCTGTCATGGATCGACCTGCCACTATGACCGGGCTGCTGCCGCGCCGCATCACGCCAGACCTGCTCTGGACCGGCGGCTGCATGGCCGCCAGCGTGACCGGCATGCTCGCGCACTACTCCTGCTTCGTCCTGCGCGGCAGCACGGGCGCTGTGCTGATCGACACCGGCCACCCGTCCCACCGCGCCCAGGTCACGCGCGACGTGGCGGATTTCCTGGCCGGTCAGCCGCTGACGCACATCTTCCCCACCCACGCCGAACTGCCGCATGCCGGCCTGCTGGACCATTGGCTGGACCTTTTCCCGGCAGCCGTCGCGATCGGCGACATGCGCGACTGGCACCTCTACCTCCCCCACCTCGCGCCGCGTTTCCGCCAGGTCGCGGATGGCGACACCCTGGATCTCGGCAACCGCCGCCTACGTTTCATCGCCCCCATCTGGCGCGACCTGCCCGACACTTTGTGGGCCTTCGACGACGCCTCGCGCACGCTCTTCCTCTCCGACGCCTGCGCCTGTTTCCACCCGCACAGCCCCGGCCAATCCGACCGCTTCACCAGCGAAGTCGCACCGCCCGACATCGCCATCATGCAGGACTTCAACGACAAGGCCCTGCACTGGCCGCGCTACACCGACTGCACCGACAGCGCCGCCGCCATGGATGCGCTGCTGGAAGCCCTGAACCCCGCCTACCTGGCCGGCGCCCACGGCGCCGTGGTCGATGACTGGCGCCGCATGATGCCCCACTTCAAAGCCGGCATGGGCGCATGCTGACCACCGCCCGCGGCTGGATCGACGGCGCCGCCCCCGGCGTCACCTGGCTGCCCGCCCAGTTCGCAGGCCGCCTGCCCATCAACGCCTATGCCCTGCGTGACGGCGACGAATGGCTCGCGATCGACACCGGCCTGCCCGCCCATTGGCCCGAACTCCGCGCCGGCCTGGAACCCTCTCTCTCCGGCACCACGCGCCGGCGCATGCTGAACACCCGGCGCGAGCAGGACTGCATGGCCAACCTGCCCGCCATGGTCAGCACCTTCGGCATCACCGAAGTCCCCTATGTCGGCGTCCTCAATCCCCTCGACCTGATGGGCATGGTCGAGGACGCGGAAGCTGCCGCCCGCATCGGCGCCATGTCCCCCGCCCGCCCTGTCCGCATCCAGGTGGGCGAAACCCTGCAAGTCGGCCGCCTGCGCCTCGAACCCCTGCGCGTCCTGCTGCGCCTGCTGGCCACCAACTGGTTCTGGGAAAGCACCACCGGCACCCTCTTCACCGCCGACGCCTTCGGCTGGATCACCGACACCGGCGCCAACGACGCCCCCACCTGCGCCCACATGATGA
>JAAFHD010000405.1 GCA_013298245.1 Alphaproteobacteria bacterium | reverse complement strand
GAGTAGCTACTCCGCCGCGTCCTTCGCCGCTTCGTCGCTGTTCGCGGGCGGTTCATACGCCGCGATGCGCGCCTCGATCGCCGCGGTCTCCGCGTTGTCGCCGCGCATGCCTTCCAGCATGCGACGCGCCAGGCCCTCCACCGTCAAGTCTTCCGTCACGGCGGACAGCGCCACGGCCGCGCCCATGCGGCGTTCCAGCGCCGTGCGCAGTTCCATCCCGCCCAGGCTGTCCAACCCCAAGCCCGGCAGCGGCGCATCCACCGCAATCGCGGCCGGTGGCAGGCGCAGGATGCGGCCCAATTCGCCCCGTACCGCCTCGCGGATCAGCCCCAGCGCGTCGTCATCCGCCAGGCCCTCGCAGCGTGCGCGCAGGTCGCCGCCCTCGCCCTCGCCACCGGCTTCGACGCCGGCGCGGACGGCCGCGAAGATGGGCTCCTTCAGCACCGACAGCGCGCCCGAGGTCTGCTGCCACAGTATGCGCGCCACCCCCGCAACCGGCAGGCCAGAGGCCAGAATGGCCGGCAACCGGTCCAGGCATTCCGCGGCCGGCAGGGCTACGGCGCCCAGGCGGCGCGACAGGCCGGCGGCGGTGGTTTCGTCCTGCGCCAGCACGCCGGCATCCGCGATCGGGCCCCAGGCGACGGCGCAGCCAGGCCGGCCGGCGGCGGTGCGGCGGCGCGCGATGGCCTCCAGCGCCGCATTGGCGGCCACGTAGGCGGCCTGGCCAGGGCTGCCCACCGGCACGGTCGCGCTGCTGAACAGCAGGAACATGCGCAAGGGGTCGCGTGCGGTCAGGCGGTCCAGGTGCTCGGCCACGGTCAGCTTGGCGGCCAGCACGCGGGCGGTGCGCTTGGCATCCAGGCCAGCGGCGGTGCCGTCATCGAATACGGCGGCTGCGTGGACCACGCCGGTGATCGGGCCTTGGTCGGCGCGCACGCGCTCCAGCGTGGCGGACAGTGCGGCGGCGTCGGTCGCGTCCAGCGCATAGGCGACGCCGCCCAGTTCGGCGCAGACTTCGGCCGCGCCGGGGGTTTCGGCGCCACGGCGCGACAGCAGTGCGAAACGCGATACGCCCTGCGTCTTCAGCCAGCGCGCGGCGGCCAGGCCGAAGCCCTGCACGCCACCCACCACGACCACCGTGCCGCCGGCCGGGTTCCACTCGCGCGCGGGCACCGCCTGCGCGGGTTCGGGCGGCGTGATGACCAGCTTGCCGATATGGCTGCTGGCCTGCAGCGTGCGGAAGGCGGCTTCCGCTTCCTCAGGCCCGCGCAGGGCGAAGGGCAGGGCGCGGAAGGCCCCGCTGTCCAGGCGTTCGGCGATCGATGCCAGCAGGCGCGATGCGACGGCGGGGCGCGCGCGGGGCAATTCGTCCACGTCCACGGCGAAATAGGTCACGTTGCGGCGCATCGGGCGCAGCGCGACGCGGCGGTTTTCGGCGTAGTCGCGCTTGCCCAGTTCGATGAAGCGGCCGAAGGGGCGCATCAGCCCCAGCGTGCGTTCCATCGCGTCACCGGCCAGCGAATTCACCGCCACGTCCACGCCGGCAATGCCCGCCGCGCGCAGGGCGTCGGCGAAGGCGGCGTCGCGGCTGTCCAGCACCAGTTCGGCGCCGGCTTCGCGCAGGAAGGCGCGCTTGGCGGCGCTGCCGGCGGTGGCCACCACACGCGCGCCGGCGTTCAGCGCAACCTGCAAGGCGGCCAGGCCCACCGCACCCGCGCCACCATGGATCAGCACCACTTCGCCGGGTTCGATCCGCGCCATTTCCTCCAGCGCGTAGACGGCGGTCATGAAGGCCACCGGCACTGTCGCGGCGGCGGCCGGCGACAAGCTATCCGGCCGGCGCGCCAGCGCGTCCGCGCGCGTCAGCACCTGGCCGGCAATGGCCTTGGGCGCGAAGCCGAACACCGCATCACCCACGCGCCAGGGCGAACCAGGCCCCACCGCTTCCACCACGCCCGCGCATTCAATGCCCAGGCCCGGCCCGGCGAACCCGGGCAGCAGCGTTTCCTCGGGCAGCAGGCCTTGCGCCCACATCAGGTCGCGGAAATTCAGCCCGGCGGCTTCGACGCGCAGCAGCACCTCTTCGGGGCCGGGTGCGGCGCTTTCCATCGCGACCCATTGCAGTGAACCCAGCGACCCCGGCTGCGTGATCGCCAACCGGCGCGGGCCAGGTGCCGCCGCGGCGGCGGGCAGGCCGGGCACCAGGCGCGGCACCAGGCGCGCATCCGGCGTCAGCGTCACTTCCGATTCACTGTCCTGGTCCTGCAGCAATTCGGCCAGCAGGCGACGCGCGGCATCGGGGGCCGCCAGCGCCGTGTCCATGTCGAAGCGCTTCAGTTTCAGCGCCGGCATTTCGTTCGCGACAACGCGCGCCATGGCCTGCGCGGCCGCTGCCGCGGGGCCATGCGCCGCACCCGATGTCACGATGCGCAAGCCCGCCACCGCGCCCTGCGCGGCTGCCGCCAGATGCGCGCATTGCGCCAGCGTGGCGCCCAGCGCCGTCGCGTCATCGGGGGGTGCCATCATCACCACCAGCAGCGTGTTCTGCAACGCGCGCGTGGACAGCTTGCCGGCATCTGCCAGCGTGCTGGTCACCACTTCCGCGCCGCGCGATTGTGCCAGCTGCGCCAGCGCCGCGCGCAGCGACGCCGCACCCGCATCCGCCACCAGCACCAGCTTGCGTGAGAACGGGCCCGGCAGCACCGCGGCACCCTGTGGCGCGCGCGCCATCAGCACCGCGGCCGGCAGCGCGCTGCCCAGAAGCTTGCGCGCGGTCACGTCCTGCCAGCCGGCCTCGGTCAATGTGTCGGTCCAGGCGGCTTCGTCGGGCAGGTCGTTGGCGTCCCACCAGGCGCGGTCCTGGCCGAGCGTGAAATCCCACAGCGGGCCGGGCATGGCTTCGGCCAGCAGCAGCGCGCCGCCCGATGCGGTGGCGTGGCGCAATGCCACGGCCAGCGGCGAATCGCCCGCATGGGTGCCGGCGCGCAGCTTCAATTCGGTCAGCTGGCCCACCACCAGGTCGGCCACCATGGGCGGCTTGTCGCTGCCCAGCGGGTCCCAGGCGGAGGTGTCGAATTCCACGCCCTGGCCGGGCGTTTGCGGCGGGCGGCCATCGGGCAGGGAGGCCGCGTGCAGGATGACGCGGCGGCCGGATTTGGCCAGGCGCGCGGCCAGCAGGCGTGTCAGCGGGCCGGGGCCGGCGGCGATTTCCAGCACGCGCAGCGGGCGGCCCATTGGCCAGGTATCGGCTAGGGCGCCGGCGGCTTCGGCCAGCGCGTGGGCGATCGCCTCGAAGCTCGCGGCATCCGCATTGGGCATGGGCGCGGGCAGGCGCGGGGAGGCGATCGGCGCCTGTTCGGCGGCCTCCGCCAGCCAGGCCAGTTCATGCGCCAAAGCGGGCTGTTCGATCAGCACCTGGCGCCAGATATCGGCGCGGGGTGGCATGTCATCCACGCCGGCCAGGCCGCGCAGCGCGTCCGCGTAGATGCCGGCCGGCGCGCCGGCGGCAAGCGCCTCGGCGGCGGCGGCGGCGGCATAGGCCTCCAGCAACAAGGCGGCTTCGGAGATATCGGCGGCGCTGTCGCTGGCATCCAGCGCGGCGGCGGCGGTGGCCAGGTCCAGCGCGGGCCCGCCATCGGCCAGCG
>JAAFHD010000403.1 GCA_013298245.1 Alphaproteobacteria bacterium | reverse complement strand
CCACTGCCTGTGCGTCGGGCAGTTCTGAAAACCCCTTGGTCAGCAGCGCGGGTGCCAGCAGGTTCACCGCCTGGTGGCGCGCGAATTGCGCGGCGTCGAAAGCCGATGGCGTGTCGTATTCGAACAGCGATGCGTTGTTGACCAGCGCGTGCAGCGGGCCGGCCAGCGCGGCCGCGCGCGCGGGCAGGGCGGCGGCGGCGGCGGCGTCGGCCAGGTCGGCGCCGATGGTCCAGGCGCGGGGCAGTTCAGCCGCCAGGGCCGCGGCCTCGGCGCCCGAGGCATTGTGGTGCAGCACCACGCCCCAGCCAGCGGCCGACAGGGTGCGCGCGATGACGGCGCCCACGCGTTTCGCGCCACCCGTGATCAACACATTCCGCGCCATGCCACCCTTTCCAGCCCCTCGGCGCGCCGCATATACGCGCCGCACAACGCCCAGGATACCCATGGACCCCGCGAACCTGTTCCCCGATGGCTATGTCGCGTCGCGCGTGGTCGGCATGGTGGTGGATGTCGCGGTCGGCATGCATGCGTGGGAGAAACACGCGGCGCGGCCCAACCGGCTGTCGGTGGATGTGGAGATGTTCGTGCCGGTCGGCGCGGTGCAGGCCAGCGCGGATGGGATCGTGGATTACGACCCGGTGCGGAACCTGGTGCGCGGCTGGGCCGGGCGGCCGCATGTCGAATTTCTGGAAACCCTGGCGGATGAACTGATGGCTGAGGCGTTTCGCGACCCGCGCGTGGCGGCGGCGCGGGTGCGGATCACCAAGACGCAGATTTTTGCCGAGGCCGCGGGTGCGGGCATAGAAATGTTCAGGCGCCGGTTGCCAGGGCGCTGACCAGGGCGCGCAGGCCGGTGGCCTCACCGCCTTCGGGGCGGCCGGGGCGGTTGGCGTCGTTCCAGGCATACATGTCCAGATGTGCCCAGGGAATGCCCGCGGGGACGAAGCGGCGCAGGAAGAGTGCCGCGACGATCGCGCCGGCGAAAGGTTTGGACGACACGTTGTTTAGATCTGCGATCGGGCTGTCCAACCATGAATCGTAGCCGTCGTGCAAAGGCAGGCGCCAGAAAGGGTCGCGCGCGGTGGTGGCGCCGGCCAGCAGGGTCGCGGCCAGCGTGTCGTCATTGCTGAACAGGGCGGGCATGTCGGGGCCGAGGGCCACGCGCGCGGCGCCGGTCAGGGTGGCGGCGTTGATGATCAGGGCGGGGTTTTGTTCGGCGGCGAAGGTGAGCAGGTCGCAGAGGACCAGGCGGCCTTCGGCGTCGGTGTTGCCGATTTCGACGGACAGGCCCTTGCGGGTGCGGATGATGTCCATGGGGCGGAAGGCCTCGCCCGAGACGGAATTTTCCACCGCGCCGACCAGCAGCAGGATGCGCCAGGGGGCGCGGCGGGCCATCAGCGCGTCGGCCAGGGCGATCATGACCGCGGCGCCGCCCATGTCCTTCTTCATGCGCAGCATCGCCGACGAAGGTTTCAGGTCCAGGCCGCCGGTGTCGAAGCAGACGCCCTTGCCGCAGAGGGCGAGCAGCGGTGCGTCGGGCGCGCCCCATTCCAGCACGGCGACGCGCGGGGCGCGCGGGCTGCCGCCGCCCACGGCCTGCACGGCGGGGAAACCTTCCGCCAGCTCGGCGCCCTTGATGATGCGGCATTGCGCGCCGTGCGTGCGCGCGAGGGTGGCGACGGCCTCGGCCAGTTCGGCGGGGCCGAGGGCGTTGGCGGGTGCGTTGATCAGGTCGCGCGCGCGGTGGATGGCGCGGATGTCGGCCAGGATGTCGGCGTGGGGTTCGGCGGCCAGTTGCGCAGGCGCGCGCTTGGCGGCGCGGAAGCGCGTGTAGCGATAGGCGCCAAGCCCCCAGCCGAGCAGCGCGTCACGCGTGTGCGCGGGGTTGGCCAGGTGCCAGGCGGTGTGTTCGGGCAGGGTGAAGGGCAGGTCGGCGAAGACCCAGTGGTCGGGCGTGTCGCCCAGGCCCAGGGCGGCGCCGGCCAGGCCGTCGGGCGCGGGCAGCAGCTGGAGTTGGCGCGTTTTGCCGGTGAAACCGGCGGCGGCCAGGAAGGCGCGGTGGGCGGCGGGCAGCGCGTCCAGCGTGGCGGGGGTGGCGGTGAAGATCGGCAGCGATGGGCTGCCTGGCGGGAGGGGCGCGAACATGCCCAAGCGGTAGCGCGTTCAAGGGGCGCGCGCCACATGCCACCCATGCGTTGCAACGGCGGGCCTGGCGGTCCACATGCGCGCCCATGACGAACACGAATGATCCGATTGGTTGGCACGGCACGACCATCCTGTGCGTGCGACGCGATGGCCAAGTGGCGATGGCCGGCGATGGCCAGGTTTCCATGGGGCAGACGGTGGTGAAGGGCAATGCGCGCAAGGTGCGGCGGATTGCGCAGGGGCGCGTGCTGACCGGGTTTGCCGGCGCGACCGCCGATGCGTTCACGCTGCTGGAGCGGTTGGAGGCGAAGCTGGAACGGTTTCCGGACCAGTTGGAACGGGCCTGTGTTGAGCTGGCGAAGGATTGGCGGACGGATCGGTATTTGCGTCGGTTGGAGGCGCTGTTGGCGGTGGCGGATAAGGACCGGTCGCTGCTGCTGACGGGCAACGGCGATGTGCTGGAACCCGAGGACCAGGTGATTGGGATTGGTTCGGGGGGGAATTTTGCGCTGGCGGCGGCGCGGGGGTTGATGACGGTGGATGGGTTGTCGGCGGAGGAAATTGCGCGGAGGTCGATGAAAATTGCCGCGGATATCTGTGTTTATACCAACGGCAATTTCGTGCTGGAGGTGCTGTGATGGAAGCGGTAAATTTGTCGCCACGGGAAATCGTGTCGGAGTTGGACCGCTTCATCGTCGGGCAGAATGACGCCAAGCGCGCGGTGGCGATTGCGCTGCGGAATCGCTGGCGGCGGCAGCAGCTGCCGGAGGCGATGCAGGGTGAGGTGGTGCCGAAGAATATCCTGATGATCGGGCCCACGGGCTGCGGCAAGACAGAGATTGCGCGGCGCCTGGCGAAGTTGGCGAATGCGCCGTTCATCAAGGTGGAGGCGACCAAGTTCACCGAGGTTGGGTATGTCGGGCGCGATGTGGATTCGATCGTGCGGGATTTGCTGGAAGTGGCGATCGCGCAGCTGCGGGAAGCGGCGCGCAAGGGTGTGCAGGCGAAGGCGGAATTGGCCGCGGAGGAGCGGCTGGTGACGGCGTTGGTGGGCGAGGGTGCGTCGGGTGAGACGCGCATGAAATTCCGCCGGATGCTGCGCGGTGGCGAGTTGGAAACGCGCGAGATTGAAGTGGCGGTGACGGAGCCTGCGGGCGCGCCGATTGGTGTGTTGGAGATGCCCGGGATGCCGCCGGGGATGCAGGGCTTGCAGGATCAACTCGGAAAAATGTTTGGGCGGGGGGCGAAGCCGCGGCGCATGTCGGTGGCGGCGGCGCGCGAGGCGTTGACGCGCGAGGAGGCCGACAAGCTGCTGGATGAGGAGGCGTTGATCCGCGATGCCGTGCGGCATGTGGAGAACAACGGCATCGTGTTTCTGGACGAGATCGACAAGATCGCGCGTGGGTCCGGTGCGGATGGCGTGCGCGGGGGTGATGTGTCGCGTGAGGGCGTGCAGCGGGATTTGCTGCCGTTGATCGAGGGCACCACCGTGAACACCAAGCATGG
>JAAFHD010000401.1 GCA_013298245.1 Alphaproteobacteria bacterium | reverse complement strand
TGGCGGCGCGGGCGGGGGCGGAAAGGCGCTGGTCACCGGCCAGCCACCACAGCAGCGCATGCGTATCCAGCAGCAGGCGCAATTATTGTTCCCAGGCCGCCAGTTCATCCGGTGGCAGCGGGTCCATCAGGCTGTCGGGCACGGTGATCAGCCCGGCCAGCGCACCGAATTGCCGCCGCGCGCCGGTCGGGTTCAGCGGCACCAGCTTGCAGGCTGGGTGCTTGCCGCGGGCCAGGATGATTTCCTCGCCGGCCTCGGCCCGGGCGACGAGCTGGGACAGGGTGGTCTTCGCCGTGTGGATGGTGATGGGGGCGATGGCGTTCATGGGGCGTGTTTAGCTAATGGGGTGGGCTATGTCACGAAAAATCAGCCCGCGGGCAGCATGATGAACACCACAGCCGCCACCAGACAGCCCATCGCGGCAAGGTAGTTCCAGCGCAATGCCTCGCCCAGCACGGCGACGGAAAACACCGCGAAGACGGCCAGCGTGATCACCTCCTGCATGATTTTCAGCTGCTGGCCGGTGAAGGTGCCATAGCCGATGCGGTTGGCCGGCACCGCCAGGCAGTATTCGAAGAAGGCGATGCCCCAGGAGACCAGGATGGCCATCCACAACGGCCAATGCGGCGCCTTCAGATGGCCATACCAGGCGAAGGTCATCAGGATATTGCTGCCCAGCAGCAGCAGCGGCGTCAGCACATAAGGGGACATGCGGGCCTCTCGCGGTGGTCCGCGAAGGCTAGGCCGGGGCCGCCAGTGATGCCAGTTCGGCGCGCAGTTCGTCGATGCCGGTGCCCTTTTCGCTGCTGGTGGTCAGCACCAAAGGGTGGGCGGCGGCGTGCTTGCGGGCCAGGGCCTGGGCTTCGTCCTGGCGCTTCTTTAGCCAATAGGGCTTGGCGTCATCGGCCTTGGTCAGCACGATCTGGAAGGCGACGGCGGCCTTGTTCAGCAGGTCCATGGCAGCCAGGTCCGACGCCTTGGTCTCGATGCGTGCGTCCAGCAGCAGCAGCACGCGGCGCAGTGCGGGGCGGCCGCGCAGGAAGTCGAACATCAGGCCCTGCCAGTCGGCCTTCACCGCCTTGGCGGCTTGCGCATAGCCGTAGCCGGGCATGTCCACCAGGACCAGGCGGTCGCCAAGGTTGAAGAAATTCAACTGCTTGGTGCGGCCTGGCGTGTTGGACACGCGGGCCAGCGCCTTGCGCCCGGTCAGCGCATTCATCAGCGAGGATTTGCCCACATTGGACCGGCCGCAGACGGCGATTTCCGGCAGAACGGCGGGCGGCAGTTGTTCGATGCGCTGGGCGGCGAAGTAGAAATTGCACTCGGCGGCAAAGAGCAGCCGGCCGGCTTCGATCGCGGCCGCATCGTGGGGTTGGATGTCCATCGGCGGGTCATGCCGGCTGGCGGGGCGGATGCCAAGGGCAACGGCAGGCTTGCGACAAATTCCGGGCCGCAGGGGCGCCGCTGAAAATGCCTTACTATCTTGCGACCTTACTATCTTTCCCGGCCCGGTTTCGGGGCGGCGGGGGGACGGATGCGGTTGTCAAACAGCCGCATCCGTATAGGAATTTCAACCGCAAAAGTCAATATGTTCCGGCCGGCCCTCAGGTCGTGACGGGGCGGATGCCGGTCGCGACCGTGCGTTCATCCATGCGCCCATCCATGCGCAAGCCCCGGCGCAGGCCCCAGAAGCTGATCAAATGCAGCAGCGGAAAATGCACGGCGCGGTCGGCGGTCCAGCGCGCGATTTCAAACGTGGCGCGTTCGCGCGCCCCGTCATCCATGATGGTGCTGGCACGGTCGATCATCGCGTCCAGTTCCGGGTCCGAGAAGCGGCGCTGGTTGGAGACACCGGTGCGCGCCTGGGTGTTGAAGGTCTGCAGCATGTTGGCCGGGAAGTTCAGGCTTTCCATGCTGCCCCAGGACATCTGGGTGATGCCGAAATCCTGGCGTGCCGAACGCGCCACCCAGGCGGTGAAGGGCACCGCATCCACGCTGGTCTGGATGCCGATGCGCGTCCACATCTGCGCCACCGCCTGCGCCATGCGGCTGTCGTTGGGCCAACGGTCGGACGGCGTGCCGAGCACGACGCGGAAGCCTTGCGGGAAGCCCGCTTCGGTCAGCAAGCGGCGCGACAGATCGGGGTCGAAGGCCGGCGGTTGCAGGTTGGGGTCATTGCCCATCATGCCGCGGCCGAGCCATTGCGCGGAGGGCACCGCCATGCCGTCCATCGCTGCCTGCACCAGGGCGTTGCGGTTGATCGCGTGGTTCAACGCACGGCGGACGCGCACATCCAGGAAGGGGTTGGCGGGCAGGGGCGCGCCTGCATTGTCGGTCACACCCGGCACCGGGCCGGTGCGCGAGTAGTCCGGCATGATGTAGCAGTAGCGGATGGAGGGCTTTTCCGCGACCGTCACGCGCGCTTCGCGGCGCATGCGCGGCACGTCGGTCAGGCTGATCTGGTCGATGACGTCCACATCACCGGCCAGAAGTGCGGCGCTGCGCGCGCTGTCATTGGCGATGAAGCGGTAGGAGACGCGCGCCCAGGGTTCCGGCGCGCCCCAGAAATTCTCGTTGCGCACGAGTTCGGTGCGGTCGCCGGCGCGGTGCGAGGCGAAGCGATAGGCGCCAGTGCCGATGGCGGCGCGGCCGCTGTTGTAGTCCTCCGTCGTCGCGTTCTGGCCGACATGGCGCGAGACGATGAAGAAGGACGAGATATCCTGCGGGAAGCTCGGCGTCGGGCGGCTGGTGTGGACGTGCACGGTCAGCGGATCGGGCGCTTCGACGCGCTGGACGGTGCGAAGGAAGCTGCCGAAACCGCCCGGGCTGCCAGGCACATTCGGTGCGCGCTGGAAGGTGAAGATCACGTCCTCGGCGGTGAAGGGGCGGCCGTCATGCCATTGCACGTTCGGGCGCAGTTTCAGTTCCCACAGGTTCTCGTTCAGCAGGCGCCATTCGGTGGCCAGCATGGGCTCGATGACGGTGTCGGGGCTGCGCACCGTCAGGCTGTCGTAGATGTGGCTGCACAGCATGTTGTTCGGCCCGGCATTGAAGAAATGCGGGTCGATGGAGGTGATGGAACCGCCGATCGCGATGGTCAGCGTGGCACCCTGGGCTGCGGCGGGGCGCAGGCCGACAAGGGCGGGGGCGGCCAGGGCCGCGCGGCGGCCGATGGTGATGGACATCAGAAGCTCTCCTGTTCTTATGACAGGAGAGTAATCAGACCCGGGCGGGGCGCGCCAGCCCTAGTTGGTGGCGGGGCGCACGCCATTTGTGTAAAGCTCCCTACGGACCGCTCTGGATGATGCAGCCGACGGCTACGCTGCCTGCAAGGTGACCATTGGATATATCTGCCGGAACCTGGCCAGCTCTCGCCGCCCCTCTTTAGACGCGCCTGAGGTCTGCGGCCGTCACTCCTTCCACTTGGACAATTGCTTCTTCATCACGTCGCTGGGCAGGTCGCCGAGGAACCGATCGAGCCGCGCCGGGTCCGGCTCATGGCGCACCGCATCCAGCAATATCTCCCAAGTTTCTACCGCAGAAGGCCGTTCAACCAGCACGACGCCGATGCCGTACTTCTGCGCCAGTTCAATGATCCGCTCCGCCTCAATCGCCGCTTCGAACGCAGTGCGAGCCGCAGCGTACATCACATAAGACCGGTGTG
>JAAFHD010000402.1 GCA_013298245.1 Alphaproteobacteria bacterium | reverse complement strand
CGCGAGGCCCCCTTTGGCGATTCTAGGGCGCCGTTGACGGCCGCTCATCCTTGCCCACCAACCGCTGCCAGCGCAGCATACGCCCATGTTCCGACGCACCCTCCCGCTTTTCCTCGCAGCCCCCGCCTTGGCGCAGGGCTTCCCCACGCGCCCCGTGCGCCTGGTCGTCCCCTTCGCCGCCGGCGGCCCGACAGACGCCATCGCGCGCCTGGTCGCCGCCCAGCTGGAACCCGCCTGGGGCCAGCCGACGGTGGTGGAAAACCGCCCCGGCGCGGGTGGTTCCACCGGCAGCGCGCTGGTCGCGCGCGCGGCACCCGATGGGCATACGCTGCTGGTCACCGCCAATTCCCACGCGATCAATCCGGCCGTTCTGCGCAACCTGCCCTTCGACACGCTGCGCGATTTTTCGGCCGTGGTGCGCCTGGCCGATGGGCCGTTTGCGCTGGTGGTCCACCCATCGCTCGGCGTGCGCGACATGGCTGGTTTCCTGGCGCTGGCGCGGGCGCGACCGGGGGCGCTGAACTATGCCTCGCCCGGCCACGGCACGGGCAACCACCTGGCGATGGAACGGCTGAAAGTGCTGGCCGGCATCGACATCACCCATGTGCCCTTTGGTGGTGCGGCGCCGGCGACCACCGCGCTGCTCTCAGGCCAGGTGCAGGCGATGTTCAACAACCTGGTCAACACCCTGCCGCATGCGGCGGATGGGCGCATGGTGCCGATCGCGATCGGCAGTGCCGCGCGCGCATCCGTGCTGCCGCAGCTGCCATCGCTGACCGAAAGCTTCTCCGGCTTCACCGCGGTGAATTGGTACGCGGTCTTCGGCCCGGCGGGCATGGCGCCCGCACTGGTCGATGGCATCAACGCCGCCATGGCGCGCGCGGTCACCGCACCCGCGGTGGTCGAACGCCTGACCGCGCAGGGCATCACCCCCGCACCCGCGCCGGCCGCGCAATTCTCGCGCGAGGTGGTGGACGAAGTCGCGGAATGGGCGCGCGTCGCACGCGCCGCCAACATCCAGCCCGAATAGCGGAACCCGTTGCACCGCGTGCCGCGCGCCTGCCATGCTGCGGCTCGGAGGAAACCACCATGCGCCTGCCACGCCGTGCGGCATTGGCCGCACTTGCCATGCCCGCGCTTGCGCAGCCGGCCTGGCCCACGCGGCCCATCCGTTTCCTCATTCCGTGGTCGCCCGGCGGCGTGCTCGATGGCTATCTGCGCCTGTGCTTCGACCACGCATCGCAGGAGCTGGGGCAGCCCTTCGTCATCGAGAACCGCTCCGGTGGGCGCGGCACGCTGGCGGCGCAATTCCTGGTGAGCCAGGCGCGCGGCGATGATCATGTCTTCGCGCATCATCACCTCTCGGTCATCCGCCATCCGCTGCTGACGCGCAGCCGCAGCTGGGATTCGATCGAAGATTTTTCGTATGTGATGCAGCAATCGGGCTTCGTCTTCGGCATCGTCGTGCATGCCAGCAGCCCGTGGCGCACGCTCGCTGATCTGTGGGCGGCGGCGCGCGCGGCACCTGGCGGGCTGAACTACGCGACATCGGGTGTGGCCACCACCAACCATCTGGCGATGGAGGAGCTGTGTGAGCGCGAAGGCGTGCAGATGGAACACATCGTCTTCCGCGGTGCCTCGGATGCGCTGAACGCGATCCTGGGGCGGCAGATCCACGCCATCGCCGGCTCCAACACCTGGGCGCCGGCGGTGGAGGCCGGCACGCTGCGTTTGCTCTGCGTCTGGACGCGTGAGCGGCTGGCCGCCTTCCCCGATGTGCCGACGCTGCGCGAGCTGGGCTACGGCATGGTGGTGACATCGCCGTGGGGTGTCGCGGGGCCGCGCGGGCTGGCACCGCACATCGTGGCGCGGCTGCACGCGGCGCTGGCGCGCGCGCATCGCTCGGAGGCCGTGCAGGCGCATATGCGGCGCTTCGACATGCCGGATGAATATCTTGGGCCGGACGAATACCTGGCCTTCGCGCGCGCGCAGATCGAGCGCGAGCGCGTGCTGGTGCAGCGGCTGAATCTCAGCATCGATTAGCCGCCGCGCCCGCGCACCACGCTCAGTGTCGCGGCCACCGCGGCCGATGTGGCAGCCAGCAGCAACACCCAAGGTGCCGTGACCGCCGCATGGAAACACAGCCCCACCAGCATCGTTCCGCTCGCCTGGCCGAAGACGCGCGCGGTGGATTGCATGCCGCCCGCGACCCCTGCGCGCGCGCGCGGTGCCACTGCCAGCATCGCGCGATTATTGGGTGACTGGAAACTGCCGAAGCCAGCACCGCACAGCGCCAGTGCGGCCATCAGCATCCAGGCCGGCCCAGCCGGGTTCAGCGATGCTGTCAGCAGCAGTCCGGCGCAGACTGTGCCGGCACCGATCGCCGGCGGCCAGGCGCTCGTGAAGCGGTCCGACAGCCGCCCCGCGATGGGGGCTGCCACCGCAATCGCCGCCGGCCAGGCGGACAGGATCAGCCCGATTTCCGCGACACTGCGCCCCGCCGCCGTCAGGTGGAAAGGCAGCGTCACGTAGAGCATCGCCTGCGCGCCGAACATGCAGGATGACGCGCCAATCGCGAAGCGCACCACGCGCAGCCGCAACAGGTCCAGCGGCAGCACGGGTGCGGTGCGCGCGGTCTCCACGCGGATCAGCAGCCACAGCGACGCCATGCCCAGCAACAGGATCGGCGCACCCAGCCAGGGTGCGACCACCAGCAGGTCCAACCCCAGGATCAGGCTGGCGAAGGTGATGACCGTCAGCGCCGCACCGCCCAGGTCAAAGCCACCCGCGCGCGGCGGCACATCAGGCAGCGCGCGCTGCCCCACCAGCAGCACGCCAAGCCCGATCGGGACCGCCACGAAGAACATCAACGGCCAGCCGGCCACGGTGATGATCACCGCGCCGATGGAAGGCCCGATCGCCGAACAAAACGCCACGGTGAAGGCGTTGATCCCGATGGCGCGCCCGAGTTGCGAGGATGGGTAGATGTTGCGCATCAACCCCGCCGTCAGCGACATGACGGACGCCGCGCCGACGCCCTGCAGCACGCGCGACGCCAGCAGAAATTCGAGCCCCGGCGCCATCGCCGAACCCAAGGCCCCGACCAGGTAGATGCACAAGCCCATCTGATAGACACGACGGAAACCCAGCACCTCGCCCAGTGCGGCGCAGGGCAGCAGCAGCCCCACCAGCGCCAGCTGATAGGCATTGACCACCCATGTCGCGGTGGCAGGGTGAATGGCCAGGTCGCGTGAGATCGTGGGCAGCGCCACATTGATCATCGACGCGTCCAGCACGGTCATCGCCACGCCGATCGCCACGCACCATGTCGCCGCGCGGCGACGCGCGGGTGGCAGCCCGTCGTCAGTCACGCAGCGGCGGCTTGGCGTACCCGCGGCAACGCGACACCGACCAGTTCCTCCGCACCCAGGATCGCCGTGAGTTGGTCCTCGGACCAGCCCTCGGTGCCGGCGGGGCGCATGGGCAGGACCATCCAGCGATAGTCGGCGGTGCTGTCCACCACGCGCACATTCACGCCCGGCGGCAGCACGGTGCCCCATTCGGCCAACACGCCGCGCGGGTCACGCACGGCGCGCGCGCGATAGGCGCTGGATTTGTACCAATGCGGCGGGAAGCCCAGCACGGTGCGCGGGTAGCAGCTGCA
>JAAFHD010000400.1 GCA_013298245.1 Alphaproteobacteria bacterium | reverse complement strand
TTCTAAAAATTGCTATTTCGGCTTTTAACTTTCTGGATCTTATTCTTCTAAGACCCAAGTATCTTTTGTGCCGCCACCTTGCGATGAATTCACCACCAGCGAACCCTCGCGCAGCGCAACGCGCGTCAGCCCGCCCGGCACCATCGTCACGCCATCGCGCCCGAACAGCACGAAGGGCCGCAAATCCACATGCCGAGGCCCGATCGCATCGCCGCCCACGCAAGGCACGGTGGACAGCGCCAGCGTCGGCTGCGCGATGTAGTCGGCCGGCTTTTCGCGAATGCGCCGCGCGAATTCCGCGCGCGTCTCATCATCCGCATGTGGCCCAATCATCATGCCATACCCGCCCGAACCCTTGGCCAGCTTCACCACCAGCTTGTCCAGATTGGCCAGCACCTCGGCGCGATCCGCCTCGCGTTCGCACAGATAGGTCGGCACATTGGCCAGCTTGGCGTCTTCATCCAGATAGAACTTCACCATCGCCGGAACATATGGGTAGATCGCCTTGTCATCCGCGATGCCCGCCCCCGGCGCATTGGCCAGCGCGACATTGCCCGCCTTGTAGGCGCGCATGATGCCCGGCACGCCGACCAGGCTGTCCTTGCGGAACACCTCCGGGTCCAGGAAGTCGTCATCGATACGGCGATACACAACGTCCACACGCTTCGGCCCCTGGGTCGTGCGCATGAACACCACATCGGCGTCGTCCACGAACAGGTCCGCACCTTCCACCACCTCGATGCCCATTTCATCGGCCAGGAAGCAGTGCTCGTAATAGGCGCTGTTGTAGGAACCGGGCGTCAGCAGCACGACCACGGGGTCCGGCCCCGCGCGCTCCGGCGCCACTGATTTCAGTGTTGCCAAGAGGTGTTCCGGGTAGCGGTCGATCCGCGCCAGGCGGTGCTTCGCGCACAAGGCGGGGAACAGCCGCAGCATCGCCTCGCGGTTTTCCAGCATGTAGGACACGCCCGACGGCGTGCGGCAATTGTCCTCCAGCACGAAGAAGGCATCCGCCCCCGTGCGCACCATGTCGATGCCCGAGATATGCGTGTAGATGCCCGAGGGCGGCGTGAACCCCGCCATCATCGGCTGGTAGCCCTCGTTCTCCAGCACCAGCGCGCTGGGGATGATGCCGGCCTTCAGGATGCGCTGTTCGCCATAGACATCGCCCAGGAAGGCGTTCAGCGCGCGGACGCGTTGTTCCAGCCCCTCGGACAGCGCCTGCCATTCGCTGGCTGCGATCACGCGCGGGATGATGTCGAACGGGATCAACCGTTCCGGATCGCCGCCTTCGCCATACACGGCAAAGGTGATGCCCAGGCGCCGGAACAGCAATTCCGCCTCCGCGCCCTTGTCGCGCAGGCGGGGCAGGGGGGTGTCCCGCAGCCATTCGGCAATGGTGGCATAGCTCTGCGCGGCGCGCGCGCCATCGCGCATTTCATCAAAGGCGGCTGTCACCGCGGATTCTCCCAAGCATCCCTGGATCGCATTGGGCATGGCACGGGCTGCCCTGTCCAGCCGGCCCATGCCCGGCTATCCAAGCTTTTCAAAGCGGGAGGGGCTGATGAACGGCGCGGAAGTCATCATGGCGGCACTGAAGCAGGCAGGCGCGCGCGCCATGTTCGGCGTGCCCGGCGGCGGTTCCAGCCTGGACCTGATGGCCGCCGCCAAGGCCGCGGGCATCGCCTTCCATTTGGCGCGCACCGAAACGGGGGCGGCGATAATGGCCGGCGCGATGGCCGAATTGACGCGGGCACCTTGCGCGCTGCTGACCACGCGCGGCCCAGGCGTGGCCTGCGCGGCCAATGGCCTGGCGAATGCCAGCCTGGAACGCGCGCCAGTGATCCAACTGGCCGATGGTTTCACCGCCAAGGAACGCAGCTTCGCCACCCATCAGGTCTTCGACCACGCGGCGATGCTGCGCCCGGTGACGCGCGCGCAACTGCGCGCCGACAGCGTGCCGGGTGCCGCCATCCATGCCGCACTGCATGCCGCGCTGACGCCGCCCTACGGCCCCGCGCTTCTGGAAGTGACCGGCGAGGCCTGCCGTGCCGATGCCAAACCCGCGCCCAGCTTCACCCGCCCCGCGCCCGCCTCGCCGGATGCGGCGGCCATTTCGGCCGCGCAGGAAATCCTAGCCGTCGCCAGCCGCCCGATCATCATCGCCGGCCTCGAGGCGCTGGACGCCGCTCCGCAACTGCGCGCCCTGGCCGAGGCGCTGCAATGCCCTGTCCTGGTCACCTACAAGGGCAAGGGCCTGCTGCCCGACCTGCACCCCCTCTTCGGCGGCGTCTTCACCGGCGGTGCTGCCGAGGTGCCGATCATCGCCCAGGCCGACTGCGTCATCCTGGCAGGCGCCGATCCGGTCGAATGGATCGCGCGCCCGTGGAAATTCTCCACCCCCGTGATCGACCTGGCGCTGGTGCCGCGTGCGCCGCACTACCTGGCGCCGGCGGTCACGGTGCTGGGCGATATCGGCCTCTCCCTGGCGCAGCTTTCCGGCATGCCGGGCGGCTGGGACCCGCGCGAAATCATGCGCCTGCGCGCGCAATGGCTGGCCGCGCTGGCGAATGGCCCTGGCGGCAATCGCGGCATGTCGCCGCAGGCGGTGGTGGAGCTGGCGCAGGCCGCCTGCCGTGCCATCGCCCGCCACCCGCGCGTGGCGGTGGATGCGGGCGCGCATATGTTCCCCGCCACCACCTTCTGGCAGGCCGAACATCCTGGCGACCTGCTGATCTCGAACGGCCTGGCCAGCATGGGGTTTTCGCTGCCCGCCGGGATCGCGGCCGCGCTGCACGACCCGGCGCGGGGTGCCATCGCCTTCACCGGCGATGGCGGCCTGCTGATGTGCCTGGGCGAATTGGCCACCGCCGCGACCTTGGGCGTGAAGCTGACCGTGGTGGTGTTCAATGACAGCACGCTGAGCCTGATCGACATCAAGAAGGGCGAGCGCGATCTGCCCGCCGGCGGGCTCGATTGGCCGATGGCGGATTTCGCCACCATCGCGCAGGGCTTTGGCGCAGCGGCCTGGCGCGCGGATGATGATGCGGGCTTTGCCAGTGCGATGGCGGCGGCACTCGCCACGCCGGGGCTGTCGCTGGTGGATGCGCGGGTCGATCCCGGCAGCTATCCGAAGCAGATCACGGCGCTGCGCGGCTGATCGCGCAAAGCACTGGCGCCGCGTGCGCATCTGGGGCATAGGGGCGCGTCCGGCAGGCCAGGGGGTCTGTCTGGGCTTGGGCGCGCCCGGTTTCGGCGCCTCCGCAAGCACCGGAATTTTCCGGCCCGGCATGGCGTATCCGGCCATGTGGGCGGCCTCAACCCCAAGCCTCGGCATCGTAGCCGAGCGCCGGGCCCATCCGCACCGCATGCCCCGATATGCCCGTGCCACTTGCGCGGGTCCGTTGCCATCGCGCGCCTGCAACCTTGGGCATTGGCCCAGATGAAGGACGACGCATGTTCGACAAATACTTCCGCAAGGATATCTCCTGGGGCGGGCAACTCTTAACCCTCGAAACCGGCAAGATCGCGCGCCAGGCTGATGGCGCCGTGCTGGCGCGCCTGGGTGATACCATCGTGCTGTGCACCGCCGTTGGCGCGCGCAGCGTGAAGCCCGGCCAGGACTTCTTCCCGCTGACCGTCAACTACCAGGAAAAGGCCTTTGC
>JAAFHD010000040.1 GCA_013298245.1 Alphaproteobacteria bacterium | reverse complement strand
GTCGTCGTCACCGGCATGGGGATTGTCAGCCCGCTCGGGCTCGGCGTGGACCATGTGTGGAAGCGGCTGGTCGCCGGCGAAAGCGGCATCTCGGCCATCCAGGCCTTCGACGTGAAGGACCTGCCGGCGCGAATCGCGGGCCAGGTGCCGATCGGCGTGAAGGCGGACGGCAAGCTGGACCTCGGGGAATGGATCCCCGTCAAGGACCAGAAAAAGATGGACCGCTTCATCCAGCTGGCCTTCGTCGCCGCCGTGCAGGCGGTGGAAGACAGCGGCTGGATGCCGCAGGATGATGAAGGCCAGGAACGCACCGGCGTCATGATCGGCAGCGGCATCGGCGGGCTGGAAACCATTCAGGAAGCGGCGATGCTGGTGGCGGCTGGGCGTTCGCGCCGGCTCTCGCCGTTCTTTATTCCCTCGGCGTTGATTAACCTGGCTTCGGGCCATGTCTCGATCCGCTATGGCTTCAAGGGGCCGAACCATTCGGCGGTGACCGCTTGCGCCACTGGCGTGCACGCCATCGGCGATGCGGCGCGGCTGATCGCGATGGGCGATGCGGATGTGATGGTCGCCGGCGGCTCGGAAGCCGCGATTTGCGAACTGGGCATTGGCGGTTTCTGCGCGGCGCGCGCGCTGTCCACCGCTTATAACGACACGCCGGCCGCGGGCTCGCGCCCCTGGGACAAGGGGCGCGACGGCTTCGTCATGGGCGAGGGCGCGGGCGTGCTGGTGCTGGAAGACTATGACCACGCGCGGGCGCGCGGCGCGCATATCTATGCCGAGGTCACGGGCTACGGCATGTCGGGCGACGCCTACCACATCACAGCACCGTCCGAGACGGGCGATGGCGCCTTCCGCTCCATGCGCGCCGCACTGCGCGATGCGGGCGTGACGCCTGACCAGGTGCAATACGTCAACGCGCATGGCACCAGCACGCCGATGGGCGATGACCTGGAACTGGGCGCGGTGGAACGCCTGTGGGGCGATGCCGGGCGTGGCATGGCGATGTCGTCCACCAAATCCGCCGTGGGCCACTTGCTGGGCGCGGCCGGCGCGGTGGAGGCGATCTTCTCCATCCAGGCGATCCGCACCAACACCGCACCGCCGACGCTGAACCTGGAAGACCCCTCTCGCGAGAGCGTGATCGACCGGGTGGCCAAGGTGGCGCAGCAACGCAAGATCGATGTCGCGCTGTCGAATAGTTTCGGCTTTGGCGGCACCAATGCATCGGTCGTTTTCGCGCGCGCGCCCTGAACTACCGCCACGCCTTCCATGCCGGGAATTTCGCGGACTGCGTGAAGCATGCGCTGCTTCACTGGTTGTTGGGTGCGCTGGCGCGCAAGCCTGCGGCGTTTGCGGTGCTGGATACGCATGCGGGGGTTGGCGAATACGACCTTTCGGCGCCTGAAGCGCAGCGCACCGGGGAATGGCGCGGCGGTGTTGGGCGGTTGGGCGGTGGCGCCGCCTTGGCGCCCTTTCTGGACCTGCTGCGCACGCTGGGCGCCCCGGCGCGCTACCCCGGCAGCCCGGCCATCGCGCGGGCCATGCTGCGCCCGCAGGACCGCCTGATCCTCAACGAACTGCACCCCGAAGACCACGCCCTGTTGAAGCGCGCCTTCCGCGGCATCGCCGTGCATAAGCGCGACGCGCACGAGGCCGCGTGCGCGCTGACGCCGTTTGCCGAAAAGCGCGGCCTGGTCCTGCTGGACCCACCCTTCGAACAACCCGACGAATACGACCGCCTGGCCGAAACTCTCGCCGCCGTGTGGGCGCGCGCGCGTGGCCATGTGCAGGCGGCGTGGTATCCCATCAAGCACATGGCGCCGGTGCACGCATTCCATCACGCGATTCGGCGGCTCGGCATCCGCGATGTCGTCGCTGCCGAATTCTGGCTGCGCGAACCGCTGGATGCCGCGCGGCTGAATGGCTGCGGGTTGCTGGTGGTGAACCCGCCCTTCGGCTTCGAAGCGGAAGGCGAGGCGATCCTGTCAGCCCTGCACGCGGCGCTGGCGGACGGCCCAGGCAGCGGCATGCGCATGGCGCGCATCGCCGATGAGTGACGTAGCCGTCTGGGGCGCCGGCGCCTGGGGCCAGGCGCTGGCCATGCAGGCGCATGCGGCGGGTGCGCGCGTGACCTTGTGGGCACGCAGCGGGTTGGTGCCGCGCCTGCCGGTGCCGCTGCCCGACATCACCGTCACGCACGACATCACCGCCGCGCAGGGCGCGCTCACCATCATCGCCGTGCCGGTGCAGCACCTGCGCGCGGTCTGCGCCGCCCTGCCCGCCCGCCCCGCCCTGCTCGCCTGCAAGGGCGTCGAGGCCAGCACCGCCCGCTTCCCCACGGAAATCCTGGGCTGGCCACAGCTTGCCGTGATCTCCGGCCCGAATTTCGCCGCCGAAATCGCCCAGGGCCTGCCCGCCGCCAGCGTCATCGCCAGCGCCGATGACGCGCTGCGTGAGGCCGCAATCGCCGCCCTCGGCACCCCGCAATTCCGCCTCTATGCCAGCAATGACGTCCTCGGCGTGCAGGCCGGGGGTGCGGCGAAAAACGTGCTCGCCATCGCCGCCGGCGCCGCCACCGGTGCCGGCCTTGGCGAGAACGCGCGCGCCGCCCTCATCACGCGCGGCCTGGCCGAACTCACGCGCTTGGTCCTGGCCCTTGGCGGCCGGCCCGAAACGGCCGCCGGCCTGTCCGGCCTCGGCGACCTGCTGCTCACCGCCTCCTCACCCACCAGCCGCAACACCGCGCTCGGCATTCGCCTGGGCCAGGGCGCCACGCTCGAAGCCGCACTCGCCGCCAGCCGCGGCATCGCCGAGGGCGTCGCCACCGCGCCCGCCTTGCTCGCCCGCGCCGGCAGCACCGACATGCCCATCTGCGCCGCCACCGCCGCCATGCTGTCCGGCCGCGCCACCGTGCGCGAGGCCATCGCCGCCCTGCTCGCCCGCCCCTTCCGCGCGGAGTGAATGTTACTGTATAACGCGCGCATGCTCCGTCGCGCCCTCCTCTTCACCCCCGCCCTCGCGCTGGCCCAAGCGCCGCCGGCCATCGTCGCCTCCTTCTCCATCCTCGGCGACCTGACGCGCCAGGTGGTGGGCGCGGATGCCACGCTGCACGTCATCGCCGGGCCGGATGTGGATGCGCACCACTTCCAGACCCGCCCCTCGCACATCGCCACATTGCGCGGCGCGGCGATGGCCGTGCGCAATGGCTGGGGCTTCGACAACTGGTTCAACCGCGCCGTGCAGGCCGCGAATTTCACCGGCGTGATGGTCACCGCCACCGACGGCCTGCCGCCCCGCGCCGCGCCGCGCGGCCCCGGCACGCACGCGCATGGCCCGAATGACCCGCATGCCTGGCAGGATGTCTCCGCCGCGCGGCACTACCTGCGCCAGATCGCCGCCGGCGCGGCGCGGCTGAACCTGCCCGGCACGACGGAACGCGCAACCGCTGCCGACGCTCGCCTGGCCGCGCTCGACACCTGGGTCCGCGCACAGATCGCCACCGTGCCCGAAGCGCGCCGCGTGGTGCTGACCAGCCACGACGCCTTCGGTTATTTCGGCGCGGCCTATGGCGTGCGCTTCCTCGCCCCCCAAGGCGTGTCCACCCAGGCCGAACCCAGCGCCCAGGGCATCGCCGTGCTGATCCGCCAGGTGCGCGCGCAGAATATCACCGCCGTCTTCATGGAGAACATGACCAACCCCGCCACGCTGAACCGCCTGGCGCAGGAAGCGGGTGTGGCAGTGCGCGGGCGGCTCTATGCGGATGCGCTGTCGGCGGCCGGCGGCCCGGCCGCCGATTACGAGGCGATGATGCGCCACAACGTGACACTGATGGTCGCCGCCATGCGCGGGTAGCCGCGCGCACCACCACCGCGCTAAGCAACATCATGATGCACAGCGCCGTGACGACAACCGAAGTGGCCCCCGCCGGCCTGAAGGGCTGGCTGGCCGGCCAGGTGCTGTCAGCACTGCCCTTCATGGCCGCGATGTTCCGCCGCTTCCGCCCCATCCCGCGGCTGGGTCCGGTCTATGCCGTCACCCGCCATGACGACGTGCTGGAGGTGTTCCGCAACCACGCCGAATTCGGCGTGCCCTACAAGCAGACGCTGGATGTGCTGACCAACGGCGAGCCGTTCTTCCTGGGCATGAACGACACGCCGGAATACCGCCAAGGCCTGCACGCCATGCGCGCGGTGGTGCGCGCCAGCGACCCCGCGATGCTCGCGCGAAACACGGAAGAACAGGCCACGGCGCTGGTCGCGGCCGCCGGCGGGCGGATCGATGTGGTGCAGCTCGCGCGCCGCGTCGGCTGCGACACGATGGCGGCATATCTCGGCATTCCCGCACCCGCGATCGGGCGTCTGGATGTGTGGTGCGCGCGGCTGTTTGGGCCGACACCGACCGACACCGCCGGGCGCGCCGCGCTGGACGCCGTCGCCGCCGCCTTCCGCCAGCACCTCGATGACGCGATCGCCGCGCGCAAGGCCGCGGGCGCCGGCCCCGATGACGTGCTGCGCCGTTGCCTGGCCGCGCAAGCCGAGGGCAAGCCCGGCTACAGCGATGTCGAAATCCGCACCAACCTGCTGTGCCTGATGGTGGGCGGGCCGCCGCAGGTGCCGATGGTGATGGCCAATGCGCTGGAGCAGCTGCTGCGCCGGCCCGATGCGCTGGCCGCCGCCGCGGCCGCCGCGCGCGCCGATGATGATGCGCTGCTGTGGCCGATGGTGCGCGAGGCGATGCGCTTTGACCCGCTCGGCCCCGCTGTGCCGCGCATTGCACTCGCGCCCAGCGTGCTCGCGCGCGGCACCGCCCGCGAACGCAGCATCCCCGCCGGTGCGACGGTGGTCGTCTGCTTCGCCTCGGCCATGATGGATGAGCGGCGCGTGCCGCACCCCGCGCGCTTCGACCACACGCGCAGCGAGGAGCAGTACATCCATTTCGGCCACGGCCTGCACCATTGCTTCGGCCGGCGGCTGAGCGAGGCAAGCCTGCACCTGGTGCTGAAGCCGCTGCTGCGGCGCCCTGGGCTGCGACGCGCGCCGGGCGCGGCGGGACGCCTGCGCAAGAGCGGCATCGTCGCGACACGGCTGGTGGTGGAATTTGGTTGACGCATCGCGGGCCGGCATGGCGATGGTGACCGCATGATCGAACCCACCATCTACCGCGCGCCGCTGGCCCGGGCCCGCGCGGTGGATGCGCCCTTCGCCGATCGCTACGCCGCCGCCACCACTGAAGGCGACCCGATCGCCGATGCCGCCATGGCGGCGCTGCGCGAGGTGAGCGCGGAGCAGCAGCGCGAATGGCTCTCTGCCGGCATGGAAGGCAGCGCGGCCGCCGCGCCGGAAGCAGTGCGCGCCTTCTTCGCGGACGCCGAACGCGTGCCCGACTGGTGGGACCCCGCACTGGCCCCGCCCGGCTGCCGCGCGATGATCGGCCAGGCGGAATTGTTCCTGGCCGGCTTCGTCGGCGGCACGCTGATCGAAGGCTTCGCCAGCATGATCGCGCGGTCCTTCGCGCTGACCGGGCGCATCGTGGACCAGGGCGTGCGGCGGTTGCAGCAGAACAACCGGCATTTGGTCGAAATCTTCCTGCCCGGCGGGTTGGATCGCGAGGGCGATGGGTGGAAGCTGTCGGTCCGCATCCGGCTGCAGCATGCGCGTGTGCGCGACCTGATCCGTCGCTCCGGCGAGTGGGACGAGGCGGTGCTGGGCGTGCCGCTGTCAGCCGCGCATGTCGCACTCGCGACGGCTGCGTTTTCCGGCACGCTGCTGAAGCACGCGACGGCACTTGGCGCACGCATGGATACAGCGGAAACGCACAGCTTCATGATGATATGGCGCTACAGCGGGCAATTGATGGGCGTCGCCCCGGACCTGCAATGCGCGACCTTCGAAGACGCGCGCCGCTTCCACCAACTGGCGATGCTGTGCGAGCCGGAACCGGACATCGACAACATCATCCTGGCCAATGCGCTGGTGAATTCCGCACCGCTGCTGCTGGGCATCGACGCGCCGGCCAAGCGCCGCGCGCTGTCACGCTACATCTATCGCGTCTCGCGCTGCCTGATCGGCGACGAGCTGGCCGACAAGCTGAACTTCCCGCCAGGCCGTGGCGTGCTGACGCTGCCATTGCTGCGCGGCCGCATGGCACTGGACCGCGCGCTGCGGCGCACGCTTCCAGCCTTCGATCGCAGCAGAAGGCTGTCGCAATTCACCCAGTTGATGGAGCTGTCCTTCCACGACGGAAAGCGCATCGACCATGGCGTGCCACAGCATCTGCATGCGGAGAAGGACAGGCCCCAATAACGGCTGTTCAGAAGGCGGCTTCCTCGAATTCCTTCACCGTCTTGCCGCCCGCCATGATCCCGGCCGAAAGCGCCGAGGTCTGCGGCAGAATCCGCTGCATGAAGAAGCGCGCGGTGGTCAGCTTGGCCTTGTAGAATCCGGTCGGATCATCCTGCTGCTGCAGCGCGACTTCCGCCATGCGCGCCCAGCAGAATGCGAGCGCGGTCAGCCCAAACAGCCGCAGATAATCGGTCGCCACCGCGCCCGCTTCGAAGGGGTCACCAAGCCCGCGGCGTGCCACTTCGGCGGTCGCCGATTGCAGCCGCCCGAAGGCCTTGGACAGCGGCAGGATGAACTCCTCCGCCATCGCCGCGTCCTCGGATTTCTCTTCGATGTACGCCAGCACCGGATGGAAGAAACGGCGCAGATAACGCCCCGCATGCGCGCCCATCTTGCGGCCCACCAGGTCCAGCGCCTGGATGCCGTTGGTGCCTTCGTAGATCTGCGCGATGCGGGCGTCGCGCACATACTGCTCCATGCCCCATTCGCGGATGTAGCCGTGGCCGCCCAGCACCTGCATGCCGGCCGCCGTGCCATCCCAGCCGGCATCGGTCAGATACGCCTTCACTACCGGCGTGATCAACTGCACGAAATCATCCGCGGCCTCGCGCACGGCGGGGTCGGGGTGGCGATGCGCGATGTCCTGTTCCAGCGCGGTCCACATCGCAAGCGCCCGGCAGCCTTCGATCTGCGCGCGCATGGTCAGCAGCATGCGCCGCACATCGGGGTGCACGATGATGGGGTCGGCGGGTTTTTCCGGGTGCTTGGTGCCGTCGATGCCGCGGCCCTGCAGGCGGTCCTTCGCGTAGGCGACGGCGTTCTGGTAGCTGACTTCCGCCAGGCCCAGGCCCTGGATGCCAACGCCGAGCCGCGCCTCGTTCATCATGGTGAACATCGCCGCCAGGCCGCGATGTGGTTCGCCCACCATCCAGCCCACCGCATCGTCGAAGGACATCGCGCAAGTCGCGCTGGCCTTGATCCCCATCTTGTGCTCCAGCGCCGTACACATCGCGCCGTTGCGCTGGCCGGGAGAGCCATCTTCCTTCGGCAGGAATTTCGGCACCAGGAACAGCGAAATGCCGCGCGTGCCCTTGGGCGCATCCGGCAGCTTGGCCAGCACCAAATGGATGATGTTGGAGCTCAGGTCGTGCTCACCCGCCGAGATGAAAATCTTGTTGCCGGTGATGCGGTATGTGCCATCGCCCACAGGCACCGCGCGCGTGGTGATGAGGCCCAGATCGGTGCCGCATTGCGGCTCGGTCAGGCACATGGTGCCGGTCCATTCGCCGCTGACCATCTTGGGCAGATAGGTGACTTTCTGTTCGGTCGTGCCGTGCTTGGAAATCGCGGCGACAGCGCCGTGCGTCAGCCCGGGATACATCCCGAAGGCGAGGTTCGCGGAGCACATCATCTCCTCGAACACCATCGCCACACTGCGCGGCAGGCCCTGGCCGCCGTACTCGGGATCGGCCGAGAGCGAACCCCAGCCGCCATCGCAATACAGCTTGTAGGCTTCGGGGAATCCCTTGGGCGTGCGCACCACACCATTCTCGATATGGCAGCCCTCCTCATCGCCCGTGCGGTTCAGCGGGAACAGCACTTCGGAGCAAAGCTTGTTGGCTTCTTCCAGAATGGGATCCACCAGGTCGGGTGTGATCTCCTCGCAGCCCGGCAGCGCGCGCAGGCGCGTGGGGTCGAGGAACTCGTTCATCACGAAGCGCATGTCGCGCAGCGGGGCGTTGTAAGCGGCCATGATGTGCTCCTCAATTCCGCAAGGGACGGCCCGTCTCGAGCATATGCTCGACACGCGCCAGGGTTCCGGGTGTCTTCAGCAGCGCCATGAAGGACTGGCGTTCGAGCTTCATCACCTCCTCATCGGTGATCTCGTCCGTGTGGTCCTTCTTGCCGCCGGTCAGCGTGGTGGCCAGGTGGTCGCACACCACCACATCATGCGGCGTGGCGCGGCCCATGATGACCTGCTGCTGCACTGCCATGGTCAGCGCCGCATGGCCCGAGGCACCGGGCAGGCGCATGGGCTTCACCGCCTCCGGCACGGCATGCGTCTCCACCATCGCCAGCGCGCGCGCCTTGGCATCCGCCAGCAAGCGGTCGCGGTTCATGGTGATGCCATCGGTCGGGCGGAAGAGCAGCATCTCCTTCGCCTCGAAGGCCGATTTCGCCACCTGCGCGGTCGAGATCATCTCGAAGGCCTTCGCAACCGGCGGCATCGGACCCTTAGGGGCCTTAGGGTTTTCGCTCCAACGCCGCAGCATGGTCGTGCAGCCGCCCCAACCCGGGATCAGACCCACGCCCACTTCCACCAGACCCACATAGGTCTCCGCATGCGCCTGCACCGCGGTGCAATGCAGCAGCACCTCGCACCCGCCACCCAGCGCCATGCCCGAAGGCGCGCCCACGACCGGGAAAGGCGCCGCACGCAGCGCGGCCATCGCCTTCTGCCCCTGCTCGATCATACCCTCGATCTCGCCCCAGGCGGCGATATTCGCTGCAAACAACGCCAGCCCCAGATTGGCGCCGACAGAAAAATTCTCGGCCTCATTGTGGATGACGAGCGCCTTGAACGCACCCTTCTTCCCCATGCCGATAGCCTTGCCGATCATGCCCAGAATATCCGGGTCCAGCGCGTTCATCTTGCTGTGGAATTCCAGGCACGCCACGCCATCGCCGACATCCCAGATGCTCGCCCCCGCGTTCTTCGCCAAGGGTTTGCTGCGCCGCTTCACATCCGACAGCAGCAGCACACCCGGCGCGCGCGGCACAGCATGGGAGGCGCCATCGGTGCCAAAGAACTGCAGCACGCCATCCTGCACACGATAGAAACTGCCCGTGCCTACCTGTTCCAACAACGCAGGCACCGCGCGCCCATCCGCGCGCAACGCCGCCGCCAGCCAAGCCGCGCCGACCTTGTCGATCAGCTCGAACGGTCCCCATTTCCAGTTGTAGCCAAGCCGCATCGCCTCATCGACATCGGCCACACTGTCGGCAATCTCGGGCACCAGCGACGCCGCGTAAGACAGCAGGTCCAGCAGCACCGCGCGCATGTAGCGCCCACCACGATCCGGGTGTTCCGCCAGCTTCGCCAGGTCGCGCAATTCCAGGCTTTCCAACCGCGCCTTTTTCTCCGCCCGGTCCTCGCCCGTGGCCAGGTCAATCGCCAGCTTCTGCTGCACGCCCGCAGCATCGCGCTTGCGCGTATAGAACCCGCCCTTGCCGCCCTTGCGGCCGGTGCGCCCTTCCTTGATCAGCCGCGTGATCAACGCGTGTTCGCGCAAGCCCTGCACATAGGCATCCGTCGCCGGCAGCGTCGCCTTCATGCTGGCCGCGACATGTGGCATCAGGTCGATACCCACCAGATCCAACAGCCCGAACACGCCGGTCTTCGGCACGCCGATCGGGCGTGACATCAGCGCATCAGCTTCCTCCACCGACAGCCCCATCGCGAAGGCGTTGTTCACCGCGGACTGCATCCACATCCCGCCAATGCGGTTGGCGATAAAGCCCGGCCGGTCCTTGCAGGCAATGACCGTCTTGCCGAGTTGCCGATCACAGAACTCAGTGATCGCAGCGACCGCATCGGCGCGCGTCGCAGTACCCTGCACCACTTCCAACAGCCGCATGTAGCGCGGCGGGTTGAAGAAATGCGTGATGAGAAAATCAGCCGCAAAGGCGGGCGAAGCGCCCTGTACCAGATCACCCAACGGGATGGTCGACGTGTTGGAGGACACGATGGACCCCGCCTTCCGCACCGCATCCAGCTTCGCATACAGCTCGCGCTTCGGCTCCGGCTTCTCGACGATCGCTTCCACGATCCAATCACAATCCGACAGCATCCCCAGATCAGTGCCGATATCACCTGCCGTCACCAACCGCGCCGCACCCTTGTGCATGAAGGGGGCGGGGTCCGCGCGCAGCATGGTCTGCACCGCCTTCGCAGCAGCGCCGGGCACGATGTCCAGCAGCACAACCGGCACGCCCGCATTGGCGCAATGCGCGGCAATGCCCGCGCCCATCACGCCGGCGCCGATGACGCCAACTTTCTGGATCGCAGTCATCACACCGCCTCCAGCACCGTGGCGATACCTTGGCCGCCACCAATGCATTGCGACGCCAACGCAAACCGCCCGCCTTCACGCTGCAACACCGCCGCGGCCTTGCCGGTGATGCGCGCGCCCGTCGCACCCAGCGGATGGCCCAGCGCGATCGCGCCGCCATCCAGATTGACCTTCGCCTCATCGATCCCGAGTTCGCGCATGCAGGCCAAAGCCTGGCTGGCAAACGCCTCGTTCAGCTCCACCACATCCAGTTGCTGTGCTGTGATGCCAGCGCGCGCCAGCGCCTTTTTCGACGCCTCGACAGGCCCCATACCCATGATCTCCGGCGCGCAACCGGCAACCGAAATCGAACGGATCTTTGCGAGCGGCTTCATGCCATGCCGCGCCGCATATTCCGCCGTGCAGACCAGCACCGCCGTCGCACCATCCGTCAGCGGCGATGATGTGCCCGCCGTCACCGTGCCATCCGCGCGAAACGCCGGCTTCAACCCAGCCAACCCCTCGGTGGTCGTCTCCGCGCGAATGCACCCATCCGCCGACACCGTCTTGCCGTTGATGTTCATCGGCACGATTTCGGCCGAAAGCCTGCCCGCCGCCTGCGCCGCCGCCGCCTTCTGGTGGCTGCGCACCGCGAAGGCTTCCTGGTCCGCACGCGTCACCTGGTAGCGACGCGCGACATTCTCCGCCGTCTCACCCATACCGATCAGCGCCTGCGGAAATTCCTTCATCAGCCCGGGATGCGGCATCGGGTTGAAGCCCATCATCGGCACGCGGCTCATGCTCTCCACACCCGCGCACAAAAAGGCCTCGCCCGCGCCCATGCGGATCGCGCCCGCGGCCTGGTGCACCGACTGCATGGAGCTGCCGCAGAAGCGGTTCACCGTCGCACCAGCGACACTCTCCGGCAGGCCGGCGATGAAGGCGATCAGCTTCGCGACATTCAGCCCCTGCTCGCCCTCCGGGAAGGCGCAGCCGACGATGATGTCCTCGACCGTCGCGGTGTCAAGGCCGCTGTCGGCGACCAGCGCCTTGACCACCTGCGCGGTCATTTCATCCGGCCGCAGCTTGGTCATCTCGCCCTTGTGCGCGAAGTGGAAGGGGCTGCGGCGATAGGCCGCGATCACGATGTCGGTCATGCTTGTGGTTCCCTATTTCGCCCGGCGTTTCGCGCCGGTGGTTTGCCGTGTGTGGTCCAATGCGCCCTCAACCTGGGCGACGATATCATGGAGTTCGCAGAGAGCCTGCCGAAGGTCACGCTGCTGCGCTTCCAATGCGGCGATGCGCGCCTGCACCTTCGCCAGCAGCAGGCGCATCTGTTCGCGCTTGGTCGGGTCAGCGTCATACAGGTCGAGGTATTCGCGCACCTCCGCCAGCGAAAATCCAAGCCGGATGCCGCGCAGCACCAGCAACAGTCGCGCGCGATCACGCCGCCCAAAAACACGCTGCGTGCCGAGCCGCTGCGGCTTCAACAACCCCTTCGCCTCATAGAAGCGAATGGCGCGCTGCGTCACACCCAGTTCGTCGGCGAGCTGCGCGATGGTGTAGAGTTCGGGTGCTGCGGGCGGCGAATGTTCCATCAGGCCGCCTTCACCCGCGCGCGCATTTCCTGCTGCAATTCCTTCTTCGACAGCTTGCCCACCGCGGTGCGCGGCAGCGTCTCGCGCACCTCGATCAGCCGCGGCATTTCCACCGCGTTCAGCTTGTCGGACAGGAATTCGCGCAGCTCGGCGGGCGTCAGCGTCACACCTGGCCGGGGCTGCACGAAGGCCGCCGGCGCTTCGCCACGATATTCGTCAGGCATGCCCACGCAGGTCACAGCCGCCACAGCTTCATGGCGATAGATCGCCTCCTCGATGACGCGCGGATAAACGTTGAAACCGGAGACCAGGATCAGATCCTTGATCCGGTCAACCAATGTCACATAGCCATCCGCGTCCATGATGCCGACATCGCCGGTGCGCAGCATGCCGTCGTCAGTCATCACCTGCGCCGTCTCATCCGGCCGGTTCCAATAGCCGGCCATGACGTTGGGGCCGGCAACACACAGCTCGCCCTTTTCGCCGAGCGGCACGGCGCGCGATGGGTCTTCCAGATCGCGGATTTCCGCGCGTAGCCCGAGCAGCGGCAGGCCAATCGTCCCGGGACGATTCTCGCCCACGAAGGGGTTCGAGAAACACACCGGGCTCGCCTCCGTCAGCCCATAGCCCTCGACCATGGTGCAGCCCGACAGCGCCTCGAACTGCTCCTTCACTGCCATCGGCAGCGGCGCGCCGCCCGATGAACAGGCGCGCACGGAGGACAAGTCATCGCGCGTCGCGCCATTGTCCAGGCACGCCTTGAACAGCGTCGGCACGCCGGGGAAGATGGTGGGACGTGTGCGGCGCAGCGCCGCCCGCAGCATCTTCCATTCGAAGCGCGGCAGCATGATGATCTCGGCGCCGATGGCGATCGCGTTGTTCATCGCCACGGTCATCGCAAACACATGGAAGAACGGGATCACCGCCAGCATGCGTTCCTCGCCAGGACGCGTGGCGACGAGCAACGCCTCCATCTGGCGCAGATTGGCCGACAGGTTGCGATGCGTTAGCATCACGCCCTTCGGGATGCCGGTGGTGCCGCCGGTGTATTGCAGCACTGCGATGTCGCTGGCTGCGACCGGCGGCGCATCCGTGATGGGCGGCGCTTCCAGCAGCGACGCGAAGGTCATGATGCGCGCATCACCCACCGGCAGCGGCACGATGGATTTGCGCTTCGCCAAGCGGAACAGCAGGCCCTTCAGCATCGGCAGCGCATCGGAAAAACGGCACACCACGATGCGCTTTACCGGGCTGTCGCCGCGATACATCACACCCAGCACGCGCGGCAGCAGCGGGTCCAGATCGACGGTCACCATGATCTCTGTGCCGGAATCCTTGGCCTGCGCCGCCAGCTCCTCCTCGACGTAGAGCGGGCTGAAATTCACCACGATCGCGCCCGCCTTCAGCGCGCCGAAATAGCATATGATGTGGAAGGGCGTGTTCGGCAGGCAGAGCCCCACGCGCGTGCCATGCGTGACGCCAAGCCGGCGAAACCCTTCCGCCGCGCGCGCCACCGCATCGGCCAGATGCGCATAGTTCCATCGGCGCCCCAGAAAATCCATCGCCGGTCGCGCCGCGAAGCGCGCCACGGCGGCATCGAACATGGAAACCAGCGTCTCACCCGGCGGCAGCGCGAAGCTGCCGGGTGCGCCGGACGACGTGTGTTCCACGGCGTTGCCTTCCATGTTTCGCTCCCAGGGTCTGGCCTGTTATGGATGGAGGATGCACTCACTTGACGTATACGTCAAGCAAATCTTCAATGGGTCAAACAACCGTGAGAGGAACCACCCCATGCCGGACACCGATGAGCTTCTGGCGCAGATGCGCGCGCGCGGGCCGAACCTGCGCAGCCTGGGCTATCGCATCCGCTTCGACCTGACGGATACCGACACATCGCTGCTGCTCGATGGCACCGGCGGGGAGCCCAATGTCGAGGAATCGCCCGCCGATGCGCCGGCCGATACGGTGCTGGCATTGTCCAGCGCGGATCTCGCGAGGCTGATCGCGGGCAAGCTCAGCCCCATGCTGGCGTTTGCCACCGGCAAGCTGAAGGTCGAAGGCTCGAAGGGTGTGGCGATGAAGCTGGCGAGCCTGCTGGACGAGGACTGACACATCGCCATTTCTGCCCGCGCTTTCATTTGACAGGCCGCACCCGCCCATCCGTATGATGGACCCGAAACGAAACGGCGCGAACGCCGTCGTCGAGGAGGGAATGATCATGCGAATGGCCCGCTTGCTGCGCATTGCGGCACTGGCAGCTGCCACCCTGTTGCCCCAGGCACCCGTGCAGGCACAGGAATGGCGCGGCTGGAACATCCACGCCGCCGACTACCCCAACGGCCGCGGCATGGACCGCTTCGCGGAACTGGTGGCACAGCGCACCAACAACCGCATCCGCATGCGCACCTTCCATTCCGCGCAGCTCGGCCAGCAGGACGAAGCGATCCAGCAGATGCGCCTGGGCGCCATCGATTTCGGCAATTTCAACCTCTCGCCCTTCAACAACCTGGCCCCCTCCACGCAGGTCGTCACCCTGCCCTTCCTGTTCCGCGACGTGGCGCATATGCAGCGCGCCATCGACGGCCTCGCGGGCGAGGAAATCGCGCGCGAACTCGAACAGATCGGCATCATCGCACTCGCCTGGTACGACGCCGGCGCGCGCAGCATCTACACCGTCCGCCCCGTGCGCACGCCGGCCGATTTGCGCGGCATGAAGATCCGCGTGCAGACCTCCGACCTCTGGATCGACCTGATGCGCGCGCTCGGCGCCAACCCCACGCCGCTGCCCTTCGGCGAGGTCTTCACCTCCCTGCAATCCGGGGTGATCGACGGTGCCGAAAACAACTGGCCCTCCTACGAAAGTACGCGCCATTTTGAAGTCGCGCGTTTCTACACCACCACCGAACATTCCAACGTGCCTGAAG
>JAAFHD010000004.1 GCA_013298245.1 Alphaproteobacteria bacterium | reverse complement strand
TTCCTGGTGAGGCTGCACGGGTCACGGCGCCGGCGCTGGTTCTGGCCGAGGCGCGCGGCCGGTAGGGCGGGAGATGAACCTTCGTTCGCCATAAGCCGAACCCTGTCCCCGCATCCAGCTTGATTTGCTCCAAAAACAAACATGGAACAGAGGCGCCTCTACCCGCCGCACCGTCGCAGCGCACGCCGTCAGCCAACCGCAGCAACGCTCCCAGCTCGCCGCGAACCTCAATCCGCAGGCGGCCCTCATCCGGCACCAAGCGGATCACCTCCACCAATCCACGCACCAGCTCGCGCTCAGCCGCGGCGTCGTCACCTGCCCCTCGGCCAAGGGCGCTTCATCAGCAGGCCGTTGCGGCGCGCGCCGCCTCAGTGAAATAGAAAGTCGCCAGCCACGAGCGCGGTCACGCCGGTCAGCACGATCAGGCTGATGACGCCGCCATGCGCGGCATCCGCCGTCACCTGCCAGGTGTCGGTGTTGCCCATGCGCGCGAGGCTGCCGGCGCCGTAATTGTAGAAGTCCAGCCGATCGCCACCCGGCACGCCCGCGCCTTCGAAGGCCACGGTGTCGATCCCGGTCTCGCCGGCCACGAAGACATAGACGTCGCGGCCGCCGCCACCGTCGAGGACGTCGTTCCCCGCGCCGCCGCTCAAGGTGTCGCGACCGTCGCCGCCCAGCAGGGCGTCGTTGCCGCCGGCGCCTTCCAGCAGGTCGTCGCCGGCCATGCTGAAGAGCACGTCGTCACCGGCACCGCCCAGCAAGGTGTCGTCGCCGGCCATGCCGGTGTCACCGGTCAGGCTGTCATTGCCGTCGCCGCCCAGCAGCAGGTCGTCGCCATCGCCTCCCAGGAGACTGTCGGCGCCGCCCAGGCCGCTGACCACATCATCGCCGCCGAGGGCGGCGATGAGGTTGTCGCGGCCATTGCCGGTGATCAAATTGTCCAGCTCATTGCCAACCAGGTTAGGCACCAGGATGCCGTTGGGGTCGGCGACCAGCTCGAAGATCTCCACGAAGCTCAACTGGCTCACGAAGGCCTGCTGCGCGGTGCCGATGATGCCGATGACGGCACTGTCGGCATTGCCGGAATTCGGCGTGTTCTGTTCGACCAGCAGATCGTTGATATCGTCCACGATGTAGGTGTCGTTGCCGTCGCCGCCGACCAGGGCGTCGGCGCCCGTGCCGCCGTTCAGCAGGTCATCGCCGACGCCGCCGAACATGATATCGTTGCCGGCCCCGCCCAGCAGCGTGTCGGCGCCGCCGATGGCGCCCTGGCCCTGGAAATCGTCGCCGCTGAGCTGGTCGTTGCCGTCACCGCCGGCCAAGCTGTCATTCCCGGCGCCGCCGGTCAGGTCGTCATGGCCATCGCCGCCCTGCAGCGTGTCGTCGCCCTCCAACCCGAGCAGCGTGTTGTCCCGGTTGTTGCCGATGACCAGGTTGTTCAGCCCGTTGGCGGCGATATTGCCGAGCATCAGCAGCCCGGGGTCGGCCAGCAGGGTGAAGTTCTCCACGAAGTTGTTCACGCCGACATAGAAGGTGTTGAGCGGCGCCACGATGCCGATGAAGGCCTGGTCCGCATCCCCCGCGCCTGGCACGTTCAGCTCGAACGTCACATCGGTCAGATTGTCCAGGTAGTAGGTGTCGTTGCCATCCCCGCCGATCATGGCGTCATCACCGGTGCCGCCATCCAGCAGGTCATTGCCGACGCCGCCGAACAGGGTGTCGCGGCCGGCCCCACCCAGCAGCGTGTCCTGGCCGAAGCTGGCGCCGAGACCCTGGGCATCGTCACCGCTCAACTGGTCGTCGCCGTCGCCGCCGTCCAGCAGATCGTTTCCGGCGCCGCCGATCAGGCTGTCACCGCCGCCTAGACCATATAGGGTATCGGCGCCCTCCAGTCCCGTCAGCACGTTGTCGCGGCCGTTGCCCAGCAGAATATTGTTCAGGGCGTTGCCCACGCCGATGGCGGCGAAGATCCCGCCCGGGTCGTCAGCGAGCTGCAGGTTCTCGATCTGGGCCTGCAACTGATAAAAGCCCATCGGCACCGGCAGGACGCTGATCACCCAGTCGGTCCCGCCGCCCGGCTGTTCGGAGGTGGCGTCGTTGGTCGAATCGATGACCTAGATGTCGTCGCCCTCGCCGCCCAGCATGAAGTCGTTGCCGGTGCCGCCGTCGAGGACGTCGTTGCCGGCGGCACCTCGCAGCAGGTCGTCGCCGGCATAGCCGCGCAGCACATCATCACCCGCGCCGCCGTCTAGGGTGTCGTTCAGCCCCTGGCCGTAGAGGGTGTCCTGCCCGGCGCCGCCTTCGATGCTCGAAGCCAGCGCGGCGTTGGCGACGATGACGTCATTCCCCGCGCCGCCGGTGATGCGGCTGGCGCCCTCGATCAGGTGGGTCACCTCGATGTTGTCGGGCAGGATGTAGCCGTCCACGCCGACATAGAGCGTATCCACGCCTTCGCCCGCCGCCTCGATCACCTGCACGCCGGTGCCCCGCACGACGTACTGATCATTGCCGCGGCCGCCGCGCAGGATATCGAAGCCGGCGCCGCCGGTGCGGATGACGTCGTCGCCGTCGCCCGTGTCCACCACCGACTGGCCCGAGGCGCCGAGCCAAACCTGGTCGTCGCCCACGCCGGTGCTGATGACGGACATGCCCATCCCGGCCCAGACCTGGTCGTTGCCGCTGCCAGTGGTGATGGTGTTGTTCCAGCCCGTGAGCTCGATTGCGTTGCCGCCATTGCCGGCGGTGATGCGGGTGTTGCCGCCGGCGCCGCCGATGAAGTGGTTCACCCCGTCGCCCAGCACCACGTCATTGTTCCAGCCGGTGATGGCAATGGTGTTGTTGCCGTTCCCTAGCCGCAGCGTGGTGCCGCCCTGCATGCCGCTGATGCTGTTGTTGCCGTTTCCTGCGGTGATGAAATTGCCGTAGCCATCGGACTGGATGTCGTTGTTGCCACCACCCAGATCATAGGTGCTGTTGCCGCCCTCAGTGACCCGAATGATGTCGGTGCCCGCGCCCAGGGTCAGCCGGTTGTTGCCGCCGCGCAGGGTGATGCCGTTGATGAAGCCCGCGCCGCCGCCCACCCCGGTATAGGTGATGGTGACGCCGCCCGAGGGGCCGTCGATGTTGTTGTTGCCGTTACCGAAGGTGATGATGTTGCCATAGCCCAGCACGGCGATGATGTTGTCGCCGTCGCCGGCCTGGATGTTGGCGCCCCCGTTACCGCCCTGCAGCGTATCGGCGCCGGCCAGGCCGATGAGGGTGTTGCCGTAGCCATAGGCGATCAGCCAGTCCGGCCCCGGCGTGCCGTTGAGGGTCGAGCCTCCAAAGGGTGAACCATATTGCGGGATGATGGGCATGGCTGCGGCCTCCTTGAGGCGCGACCTTCGGATGGGCAACGCAGTTCACCATTCCGCGATTTAGATTTATTGGCAAGCACGAAGGCGTTACAATATTCCGAAGAACGTTTCAATATTCTACTTATTCTTTTATTTTGGACAATTCGTGCAGTTCAGGCATAGGACTCATTGATCCAGAAGGTGACGGTTGCGGCGAGAGCGATGGCGGACATGAAGGCATCTGTGGAGTTGCCCCCCTTCCGTGGACACCCTGAAGGGTTGCGGGGAACGGTTCAGGTCGTGGTTGGCGGGTATCCCCCCTTTCGAACTGCATGGGCGAGAGATATCCGAGGGCCGAGTGGCGTCGGCTTGGGTTGTAGAAACCCTCGATGAAATGAAAGACCGCCATGCGCGCCTCGGCCTGGGATGCGAAGCGCCTGCGATCCAGCAGCTCGCATTCGAGTGTGGCGAAGAACGCCTCGGCCATCGCGTTATCATAGGCATCGCCGACCGAGCCCGTGGAAGGCCGCACGCCGAGTTCCGCGCAGCGCTGGCCGAAGGCCAGCGACGTGTATTGGCTGCCCTTGTCGCTGTGATGAATGACATCACGCGGCTTGCGGCCGGCGGTGGCCATTTCGAGGGCGGTGAGGACGATGCTGGCATGCAGGGTATTGGCCATCGCCCAGCCGATCCTGAGGCGCGAGCGCGCCACCGGTTCGAGCGCCGCGCCGAAGGGCGCGACCAGACGTCGAGGACGATGGCGAGGTACAGAAACCCGGCGGCGGTCGGGCTCGACGTATACGTCGAGGGTGATGTCGGCAACCCAGAGCTGGTCCGGTCGGTCAGCATGGAAGTTGCGTCGCACCAGATCGTGGGCCGGGTGATGTTTCGGGTCACGCCGCGTGGTGACGATGCCACGGCGGCGGGAGACGCCACGCAGGCCAGTCTCGCGCATCAGTCGGGCGATGCGCTTGCGGGTCACGGCCAGGCCCTGCGCGCGCAGAACGGCCAGCGCGGTGCAATTCAATGATCTGACGTCGGAATTCAGGCGGGTAGGACGCTCGGTAACGTTTGGGCATCGGACACCTCCAAGGGGGGTGTCAGGGTCTCCGCGGAAGGGGGGCAACTCCAGTTCCTAAACCACCAACTGGGACACGACCGACGCTGCCGACAAACCCTGGCTGGTTCAGTCTCGCTCGATAGGCGCGGGCTGTCGGCGCGATAGGCTATGGCAATCGTCAGGCGCCAAGCCGCTGTTTTGCAACGATTGGGCCTCGCGGCCGGCCAGCGTCCAAATTCGGGAGGATCGGCAATTCCGTCTTTCACGGCGCGGGGAGGCGCATCAATAGTGATGCGAACCGCGTCGCCGGAGACGAGACATGTCGTTCACTGCCTGTTCAACCCGCAACCGGGCCAACGGCTTCCGGCCGGATGTCGTGGCGCCGTGGCATTCGGCATGCCCTGCGCCCGGCGTCGCGTCGCCGGCCGCCCATTCCGCCAGCGGCTTCAACCCATGCCGGCTGTCGGCCGCGCCCCCCCCGGCTGTCACAACAACCACCCCGCATGCCCAACCAGGCACGCGGACCGGAGATCGCCTGAGATGCCCATGAACACAGCTCCGCAAAGCGGGAATATCGGCGCGCGGCGTTCGGCCATGCGCCAGGCGCTGCTCGGCACCTCCGCGTTGCAGGGCGTGCCGGCGGGGCGCGGGTCGCGGCGGCTGATGCTGCCGATGGCAGCGCTGGGCCTTTTCGCCCTTGCGGCGCCCGCGCCGGCGGCGGACATTCTGTGGAACGGCAGCGCCGGCTCCATCTGGAGCAACGCGCTGAACTGGACGCCGAACACGGTGCCGAACACCGGCGGCGACCGCGCGGTCTTTGGCGCGGGCGGACCCACCACGATCAATTCCAACTCGACCATTATCGTAGGCGGCATGCTGTTCCAGGCCGGCGCGCAGAGCTTCACGATCAACCTGAACTCCGGCATGAGCATAGCCGACAACGTGGTGAATTCCTCCGGCATCAACCAGACAATTGCCATCGCGGCCGGCCAGTTTCTCTTCATGGCGGGCAGCGCCGCCTCCGGCGCGAACGTGACCTATGACGTGTCAGGCGCCCTGGAATTGCTTGACAGCTCGACCGGCGGGAATTCCTCCTTCATCAACCGGGGCCAGATCAACATTGATGATCCGTTCGCCCGGACGATCACGATGGGTGCCCTAAGCGGGGCCGCCGGGACCGTTCTGCGCAGCTTCAGTAGCGCTGACATCACCCTGGCCATCGGCAGCCTGAACACAAGCACCACCTATGGCGGTACGATCGTGCGTGAGGCTGGCGCGGGCCTCTTTGTGCTGGACAAGGTGGGCACCGGCACGCTTACGCTCACGGGCAACAGCACCGTGACCAGCGTGACGATCTCGGGCGGCACGCTGCAACTCGGCGATGGCGGCACCAGTGGCAGCCTGGGAAGCGTTGCCGTGACCAACAACGCGACCCTGACGGTCAACCGTGCCGACACGGTGCGCCTGGATGGCGTCATCTCCGGCACGGGCGCCTTGATCCATGCGGGCTCCGGCACGCTGTTTCTGCAAGCCGCCAACACCTATTCCGGCACGACGACGATCAACTCGTCCGATCTCTTCGTCGGCAATGGCAGCGCCAGCGCGCTGGCCGGCAGCCTGGGCACCGGCGCTGTGGTGAACAATGGGCGGCTCTTCCTCTCGCGCAGCGATTCCACCACCGTCGCCAATGACATCTCGGGCACGGGTTCGGTGCGCCAGGTGGGCATTGGCGGGAACACCCTCACCCTCACCGGCAACAACAGCTACACGGGCGGCACGGTGATCGGGGCGAGCCGCCTTGCCGTCGGCTCCGATGGCGCGCTGGGCGCGGCCTCCGGCGGGGTGAGGCTGACCGGCTTCAACCAGGGCTCCACCCTGGTCACCACGGGCACCTTTACCAGCGCCCGCGCCTTCACGCTGGACACCTCGGTGAACGGCAACAACATCGCGCCGGATGTGGGGACCGCGCTGACGCTGACCGGCGTGATCGGCGGCGCTGGCCCGCTGAACAAGACCGGCCTGGGGCTGCTGGTGCTGACCGGGGCGAACACCTATGCCGGAGGCACCACCATCAGTGCCGGCACCTTGCAGGTGGGCAATGCCGGCACCACCGGCAATCTGGGCGCCGGGAATGTCGTCAACAACGGTGCGCTGCTGTTCATCCGCACGGATGCGGTCACCGTCTCGAACACCATCAGCGGGACGGGCAGCCTGTCCCAGCTCGGGACCGGCACGCTGACGCTCGACGGCAACAACAGCTATTCCGGCGGCACCACGGTCGTGGACGGCACGCTGCGCCTGGGCAGCAGCACCGCCGCCGGCACGGGTGCCATCACCACGCTGGGCTCGGTCATCAGCTATGTCGATGGCGTGGTGATCGCGAACCCGATCAACATCAACAGCAACACCACGCAATTGCAGGTGCTCACGGGCGAGACCGCCACCCAGGCCGGCGTGATCTCGGAGATCGGCGGCGTGCGGCCGCTGGAGGTGATCGGCGGCGGCAGGCTGATCCTGACCGCGGCCAACACCTATACCGGCGTCACCACCATCAGCGCCGGCAGGCTGCAGATCGGCGCGGGCGGCGCCACGGGCACCATCGGCTCCGGCGACATCGTCAACAACGCCGCGCTGATCGTGAACCGCAACACAGGCACGACGCTGAGCCAGGTGATCTCCGGCACTGGCAGCGTGACGCAGGCGGGCTCGGGCAACCTCACCCTCGCGGGCAACAACACCTATACGGGCGGCACGGTGCTGAACGCCGGCACCATCACCGTCGGCGCCGATTCCGGGTTGGGCAACGCGGCCGGCACACTCACCTTCAATGGCGGCACACTGGCCACCACGGCGAGCTTCGTCGCCGGCCGCACAACGACGCTGAATGCCGGTGGCGGGACCTTCGCGCCCGCCTCCGGCGTGACCCTGACATTGACCAACGTCATCTCGGGCCCTGGCCAACTGCTGATGAACGGCCTGGGCACCTTGGAGCTGACCGCTGCCAACACCTATTCCGGCGGCACATCGATCAGTGGCGGGGGCCGCCTTCGCATCAATGCCGATAGCGGGCTGGGCGCACCGACAGGTGGCATTGTGATGTCCAACGCCAGCCTGCAGACAACGGCCAGCTTCACCTCGGCCCGCGAGTTCCAGCTGGCAGGCAGCAGCTCATTCCAGCCAGCCCCAGGCACGACGCTGACGCTGTCCGGTTCCGTCAGCGGCAGCGCCCTTTCGGTGAACGGCCTTGGCCGGGTGGTGCTGACTGGCGCCACCACCTATGACGCCACCGTCATCTCCAGCGGCACGCTGCAGATCGGCGCGGGCGGCACCACCGGCAGGCTGGGCACCGGCGATGTGGCGAACAACGCGGTGCTGGAGTTCAACCGCTCGGACGCCTTCACCGTCGGCAACAACATCTCCGGCACGGGCGATGTGGTCATCAACGGCAGCTCCACCCTGACCGCGACCGGCGCCTGGACGCATACCGGCTTCACCACCATCAATGCCGGGCGGCTGAACATCGGCGCGGGCGGCACCACCGGCAGCCTGGCCGGCATCGCGGAGGTCAATGCCGGCGCAACACTCGCCTTCCAGCGCAGTGATGCGTCCAGTTTCGCCGGCGTATTTCTGGGCACGGGCGAGGTCATCCAGGCCGGCCCCGGCGCGCTGACGCTGACCGCCAGTTCCGGCAGCTTCGGCGGCACCATCCGCATCCAGGGCGGCGACCTGCTGCTGGGCGACAATGCGGGCCTCACCGGCAATATCGACATCCAGTCCGGCCGCAGGCTGACGACCCTGGGCAGTGCCTCCATCGTCGCCCCAATCTCGGGCGCGGGGCAGTTGCTGCTGACCGGCACCGGCATCGTGTCGCTGACCGCCGCGGCCACCCATACCGGCGGCACGGAGCTGCGGGACACTGCGCGGCTCTCCCTCGAAAACGCAGGCAGCATCGGCGGCAATATCTTGACCGGGGCGAACACCCAGGTCACCTTCGTGCAGACGGGTGCCCGGACCTTCGCGGGCAACATCACCGGCGATGGGCTGGTGGAATTCAACGGCGGGCCGGTCACCTTCAACGGCCAACTGGCGCCGGGCATCATTGGCATTTCCAACGCCCTGACAATCACGATCGGCGCCGGCGGCAGTGTGGGCGCGCGGGAGATCTACCTCAACGGCTTCGATGCGGCGCTGCGGTTCACCACGCCGTCCGACACGACCTTGTCGGCCAATGTGTTTGGCTTCGGCCAGGTGGAGCAGGCGGGCAGCGGCACGCTGACCATCCTGGGTGATCTTGGTGCGCGGCTGCGCGTCAGTGCCGGCACCGCGCAGGTGGGCGATGGCGGCACGGCGGGCACGCTGTTCAGCGCCATCACGGTCGATGCCGGGGCGACGCTCGCCTATAATCGCAGCGACGATCTTTCCACCAACCAGTTGATCAACGGCGACGGGCGGCTGGTGCAGCGTGGCACCGGCACGCTGACCATCAACAACGGCACCTCGCTGGGACAAGGTTCGGTGGTCGAACGCGGCACCATGCTGGTGCAGGGCAATATCACCTTCAATGGCGATGTGCGGGTGGATGCCGGCGCGCTGTTCGGCTTCACCGATGATGCGACCAGGAGCCTCGCCAACATCATCAGCGGCGCGGGCGGTGTGGTGATGCGCGGGACGGGCACGCGCACGCTGACGGCGAACCAGACCTACACCGGCAACACGGTGATCGAGAGCGGTGAACTGCGCTTCAACGGCACGGTCGCAAGCACAGCGGTCACGGTGCAGAACGGCGGCACATTGGGTGGTTCGGGCACGCTGGCGGGTGCGGTCACGGTGCAGTCAGGCGGTGTGCTCTCGCCGGGCAATTCCATCGGCACCATCACGGTTGCCAGCCTGACGCTGAATGCGGGTTCTTCGTCGCTGTTCGAACTGGGCGCACCGCCGGCATCGGACCGCGCGACGGTGACGGGTGCGCTGACCGTGGCCGGCGCGCACAGCATCAACCTGGCCAATGGCGGCGGCATGGCGGCCGGCACCTATACGCTGATGACCTATGGCAGCGCGACTGGCCTGCCGAACCTGCTGATCGGCACGACGCCGGGCGGCACCATCGCGACCGATTTCTCGCTGAACACCGCAACCGCGGGCCAGGTGTTGCTGACCTACACGCCGGGCGACGGGCAGCATTGGAACGGCGCGACCATCACGCCCGCCGGCAGTGTCGTTGGCGGCAGCGGCACTTGGGATGCGGCGACGACCAACTGGTCCAACGCGAATGGCAGCGCCAGCGCCGCCTGGGCCGGCGGGCGCGCCATCTTCTCCGCCGGCACCGGCACCGCGACCATCGCAGGCGGGGTGAATGCCAGCGGCCTGCAATTCAACGCTGCCTACAGCATCGCCGGCGACACGCTGAGCCTGACGGGTGCGACACCCGGCATCACCGTCGCCAGCGGCATCACCGCGACCATCGCCGCGCCGCTCGCCAGCACCACGGGCTTCGCGCTGACCGGCCCCGGCACACTGCGGCTGACGGCGAACAACGCGGCCACGCTGTCGGGCGACATCACGGTCAATTCCGGCACGCTGGCCTTCGCCAATAATGCACTCGGCACCGGTGCGCTGGCGCTGGCCAATACCACGCGCCTGCTGGCGATTGCGCCGGTTGATGCGGCAGGCACGTCGCGCGCCATCACCGTTACCGGCGGCGTCACGCTGGAGAGTACGGGGGCGGGCATGCTGCTCTCCGGGCCGCTCGGCGGCACAGGCGGCGTGACCATCGCCGGTGGTTCCAGCATCACAGCGACCGGCGCCTGGACACATGCCGGCGGCACCACCATCGATGCCGGGCGGCTGAACATCGGCGCCGGCGGCACCACGGGCAGCCTGGCGGGCGATGTCACGATCAATGCCGGCGGCACGCTGGCCTTCCAGCGCAGCGACGCGACCAGTTTCACCAGCCAGCTCCGCGGCGCCGGTGAGGTCATCCAGGCCGGCCCCGGCACACTGACACTGACCGCCAGTTCCGGCGCCTTCAGCGGCACCTTGCGCGTGCAGGGCGGCGACCTGGTGCTGGGCAATAATGCGGGCCTGACCGGCAATATCGACATCCAGTCCGGCCGCACGCTGTCGACCACCGGCACGGCCTTCATCTACAGCGCGATTTCGGGGGCGGGGCGGTTGCTGCTGACCAATAGCGGCAATGTGGCGCTGGAAGCCGTGGCCACGCACAGCGGCGGCACGGAACTGCGCAACACGGTGCGGATGATCATTGGCGGCGCCGGCGGCATCGACGGTAATGTCGTGGTCGCCAATGCCAGCAGCATCCAGTTCAACCAGGTGGGTGCGCGCACGCTGTCGGGCAGCATCACCGGCAATGGCCAGGTGGAATTCACCAATGACCCGGTCACCTTCACCGGCCAGTTGGCGCCGCGCGTCGTTGGCGTCAGCAGCAATGTGACCGTGACGATCGGCACCGGCGGCAGCCTGGGCGCGCAGGAAACCTACCTGAACGCCGCCACTGCGCGGATGCGTTTCACCTCTTCGGCCGACACGAGCACCGCGAGCTTCTTCGACGGCACCGGCACATTGGAACAGGCGGGCACGGGCACGCTGACGCTGCGGAACACCGTCTTTGCGCCGCTGCGCATCAGCGCGGGCACCGTGCAGGTGGGCGATGGCGGCGCGACCGGGTTGGTCAGGGGAGGCACCGTCGTCGATGCGGGGGCCACACTCGCCTACAACCGCAGCGACAATGTCAGCACCAGAACCCTGATCAACGGCGCCGGGCGGCTGGTGCAGCGCGGCACCGGCACGCTGACCATCGATGCGGGTGCGGTGATGTCGGGCGGTGCCGTGGTGGAACGTGGCACCATGCTGCTGGAAAGCAATTTCGGCCTTGGCGGCGATGTGCGGGTGGATGCTGGCGCGCTGTTCGGTTTCAGCGGCAATGCGATGGTGAATGTCGCCAACGCGATCAGCGGCGCCGGCGGCGTGGTGATGCGCGGCACCGGCACGCGCACGCTGACCGCGGACCAAACCTACACCGGCAACACGGTGATCGAGAGCGGTGAGCTGCGCTTCAACGGTGCGGTCGCGAGCACAGCGGTCACGGTGCAGAATGGCGGCACGCTGGGTGGTTCGGGCAACCTGGCGGGTGCGGTGACGGTGCAGTCGGGTGGTGTGCTCTCGCCGGGCAATTCCATCGGTACGATCACAGTTGCGAGCCTGACGTTGAACGCGGGTTCTTCGTCGCTGTTCGAACTGGGCGCGCCGCCGGCATCCGACCGCGCGACGGTGACCGGCGCGCTGACCGTGGCCGGCACGCACAGCATCAACCTGGCCAATGGCGGCGGCATGGCCGCTGGCACCTACACGCTGATGACCTACGGCAGTGCAACGGGCTTGCCGAACTTGGTGATCGGCACCTTGCCAGGCGGCACGATTGGCACCGATTTCTTGCTGAACACCGCAACCGCCGGCCAGGTGCTGCTGACCTACACGCCGGGCAATGCGCAGCATTGGAATGGCGCGACCATCGCGCCCGCCGGCAGTGTTGTTGGCGGCAATGGCACATGGGATTCCACGACCACCAACTGGTCGAACGCCAATGGTAGCGCGAGTGCTGCCTGGGCCAGCGGGCGGGCGAATTTTTCCGCCGGCACCGGCACCGTCACGCTGGCGGCCAATAATACCGCGACCGGGCTGATCTTCGGCGCCAACTACACGCTGACCGGGCAGGCATTGCTGCTGACCGGCGCCGCGCCGCAGATCGATGTGGCGGCCGGCATCACGGCGACCATCCAGTCCAACCTGATCACCGGCAATCCGCTGACCAAGTCGGGCGACGGCAACCTGGTGCTGACCACCGACAATGCTGCCATCACCGGCATCACCAATGTCACCAGCGGGCGGCTGACCTTGCAGGGCAATGGCCGCGTCGGCGGCGCGATCGTGATCGATGCGGGCGCCACGCTGGAGATGAACCGCGCCAGTGGCTTCATCGTGCCGGTGCCGAGCAACATTTCCGGCGCGGGCGCGCTGGTGATCAGCGGCGCTGGCACCTCCATCCTGACCGGGGACGCCACGCATACCGGTGGCACCACCATCCAGACGAATGGCCGGCTGACCATCGGCGCGGGCGGCACCACCGGCAGTCTTTCGGGCAATGTCACGCTGAACAACAGCACGGTGCTGACCTTCAACCGCAGCGACGCGGCCAGCTTCGGCGGCAACATCACCGGCAATGGCGCGGTGGAAATCCTGGATGGCAGCAACGTCGTCACCTTCACCGGCAACCTGGCACCGGGGCAGGGCCTTGGTATCAACGGCGCGGGCGCGGCGCGTTTCACCGGCACGGGCAACCTGACCGGCGGCACCGCCTTCATCAACAACGCCAATGCGCGGCTGATTTTTGACCGCGCGGATGACGTGACCTTCTCGCGCCGGGCGATGGGCGACGGGCGCATCGTGCAGGCCGGCACCGGCCAGCTGACGATGACCAACATCTACACCAATGTCGGCGGCTTCGAGGTGCAGCGCGGCACGCTGTCGCTGGCCGATGGCTCGGGCTATTCGGGCCTGAACGCGCCCTTCACGCGCGCCACGGTCGCGGCGGGCGCGCTGCTGGCGTTTGACCGCACGGTGACGCAGGGCGAGCCGATGGAGATTTCGGGCGCGGGCGATGTCGCGCATCGCGGCAGTGGCGTGACCACGCTGGGCCGCAACCAGAGCTATACCGGCAACACGGTGATTTCCGGCGGCACGCTGCGGTTTAACGGGACCGTCGCGAGCCCCGTGGTGACGGTGCAGTCGGGCGGCACGCTGGGCGGCGACGGCACGCTGGCCGGTACTGTGACGGTGCAGTCGGGCGGCAGCATCGCACCTGGCAATTCCATCGGCACGCTGACGGTGGGCGCGCTGACGCTGAACGCCGGGTCCGTGTCGCAATTCGAACTGGGCGCGCCAGTCACCTCCGACCGGATCACCGTCACCGGCGCGCTGACCGTGGCGGGGTCGCACAACATCGCGCTGCTCAATGGCGGCGGGCTGGCGACCGGCACCTACACGCTGATGACCTATGGCAGCGCAACCGGCCTTCCCAACCTGGTGCTGTCCAGCGCGCCGAGCGGCTTCCAGCTGGCCGATTTCGCGCTCGATACCGCAACGGCGGGCCAGGTGCGCGTCACCTATGACCCGGCCTTCACACTGTTCTGGAACGGCAGCACCACCACCGCCAACGGCACCGTGCAAGGCGGCGCCGGCACCTGGGCGGGGGCCACCAATTTCACCAACGCAACCGGCGCCACATCGCGCGTCTGGAACAACGTGAACGCGGTCTTCGCCGGCGCTGCCGGCGCCGTCACCGTCAGCGGCACGCAAAGCTTCCAGACACTGTCCTTCCGCACGGATGGCTACACGCTGTCCGGCGGCGCGCTGACCGCGACGGGCCTTGGCAGCATCGAGGTGCAAAGCGGCATCACCGCCAGCATCGCCAGCGACATCGGCGGCACCGCGGGCCTGGCCAAGACCGGCGCAGGCACGCTGGTGCTGGGTGGCGCCAACAGCTTCACGGGTGGCCTGACGGTGGCGGGCGGCACGCTCTCGGTCGCGGCGGACGCAGCGCTGGGTGCTGCCGGCGGCGCGGTCGCGCTGAACGGCGCGGCGCTGGCCACCACCGCCAGCTTCAACATGGCGCGCAGCATCACGCTCAGCGGCGATGCGACCTTCGCGCCCGCGGGCACCAGCACATTGCAGTTGCAAGGTGCTGTGGCCGGCACCGGCCGCCTGGTGATGGCCGGCACCGGCAATCTGGAACTGGCCAGCGCCGCCACGCATTCCGGCGGCACCTTGATCAGCAGCGGCACGCTGCGCCTGCGCGCCGGCGGCAGCCTGCCCGGTGATGTCACCAACAACGCCACATTGGCCTTCGCGACCGGCGGCGCCATCACCATGGCCGGCGTGATCTCCGGCAGCGGCGTCGTTGCGATTGAAAGTGGCGGCGTGACGCTCTCGGCCGCCAACACGCATGCGGGCGGCACCAATGTGGCCGGCGGTGCCGCGCTGATCCTGTCGCAGGCGGCAGCGGCCGGCAGTGGCGCCATCACGCTCGCGCAGGGCGCCACGCTGCGCGCCGGTGGCTTCACCTTGGCCAACCCGATCACCTTCGGACCAGGCCCGGCGATTGGCGTGACCACCATCGACACCGGTGCGGCCACGCTGGGTCTGACCGGCGCGCTGACCGGCGGCGCGGGCTTCAGCAAGACCGGCACGGGCGAGCTGTCCGTGCAGGGCGGCAGCATGGCCGGCACCATCACGTTGGCCGCGGGCACGCTGCGGGTGAATGGCGCGGGCCTGCCCAACGCCACGGTGAATGTGGGCGCGGGTGCGACGCTGGCGGGCAACGCTGTGCTGGGCGGGTTGAACATCGGCGCGGGCGGCACTGTGGCGCCGGGCAATTCCATCGGCACGGTCACGGTGGGCGGCAATGTCGCCTTCGCGGCGGGCAGCACTTTCGTGGTGGAAACCCAGCCTGGCGGGCAATCGGACCGTATCAACGCGACCGGCACTGCCACGCTGGGTGGTGCAACCGTGCGCGTGCTGGCCGGCGGTACCGGCTATGGCCCGACCACCAACTACACCATCCTCTCTGCCTCTGGCGGACGTAGCGGCACCTTCGGTTCGGTCAGCACCGACCTGGCCTTCCTGACGCCCGCGCTGTCCTACACCGCCACCGATGTGCTGCTGACGCTGTCGCGCAACACCACGGGCTTCAGCGATGTCGCCTTGACGCCGAACCAGCGCGCGGTGGCCGGAGCGCTCGATACACTGCCTGTGGGCGCGCCGCTGACGGCGGGTTTCCTGCCGCTCTCGGCGCCGCAGGCGCGGGCGGGGCTGGATGCGATCTCGGGCGAAATCCACATCTCCGCGCTGTCGGGCATGCTGGAGGAATCGCGGCTGATCCGCGGCGCGGTGCTGGGCCGCGCGCGCCAGCCGGCCGATGGCGGCACGCCCATCGCGCAGTTCGGCGGCGTGCGCGTCAGCGCCTGGATGCAGGGCCTGGGTGCGACCGGCGCGGTGGGCGGCGATGGCAATGCGGCGGGGCTGCGGCGCAGCATGGGCGGCGCGATCGCGGGGCTGGACGCGACCGGCAACAACTGGCGCATCGGCATCTTCGCGGGCGGCACGGACAGCGTCTTCCGCGTGCCCGAACGCCAGTCGAGCCGCGCGCACATGACGGCAGCGCAGTTCGGTGCCTATGCCATGTGGTCGGCGGGGCCGCTCAGGTTGACGGGCGGTATCGCGGCCTTCGCGGGCGATGTGTCAACGCGGCGTGGTGGGTTCGCGGGCATCAGCGGCAACAGCACCGCGCAGTATTCGGCGCAAGGTGTGCAGCTGTTCGGCGAGGTGGCCTATGGGCTGCGCGCGGGCGGCGTGCTGGTCGAACCTTTCGCCAACCTGGCCTGGGCGCGCAGCAGCGCGGGCGGCATGGCGGAGGCGGGCAGCGGCCCGGCGCTGCTGCGCTCGGGCACGCGCAGCGCGTCACTGGGCTGGAGCACGCTGGGCGTGCGGCTGGAGGGCAGCCTGCCGCTGGCCGGCGGCATGGTGCTGACGCCGCGCGCGCAGCTGGGCTGGCAACGCGCCATTGGTGACACCGTGGCGCGTGGCGCGCTGGCCTTCCAGGGCGGTGGCAGCGCCTTCACCATCGCGGGCGCGCCGCTGCCGCGCGATGCGCTGGTGATGGAGGCGGGTGCTGAACTGCGCATCACGCAACAATTGCGGGCGACGGCCAACTACGTCGGGATGGTCGGCAGCGGGCGCACGCGGGAACATGCGCTGCGCGCGGGCATCAGCTACGCGTTCTGAACAATGGAAACAGTGTTGCCATGCTGAGACTGCCGCATATCGAGCTCTTGTCGCTCGCCGCTGCGGTGGCGGCGGCGCCTGCCATGGCGCAGGCGCCCGGACCGACAGCCGCGGAACAGCCGGACAGGTGAACCGCCCCGGTTTTGCCGGAGGCCATTTGGTTTGATTCACACGGCCAGCTCAATCGCCCTTGCGCGAGCCCTCGCCCACGGCTCTGCGCCGTCAGCCCCGCGCGGCCATCGAGCATGCCAGGTCGAAGGCCGCCTGCAATGCGCCGGCGCGCGCGATGCCCTGGCCTTGGATGTCGAAGCCCGTGCCATGCGCGCAGGTCGTGATCGGCACCGGCAGCCCGCCGGCGACCGTGATGCCGCGCCAGAAGCCCATCAGCTTCATCGCGATCTGCCCCTGGTCGTGGTACATGGTGACGATCGCATCCACATCGCGCGTGCCATCGGCCTTGGGCTGTGCGCGCAGGAAAATGGTGTCTGCCGGGTAGGGACCTTCGCAGGGCAGCCCGCGGCTGCGCGCTGCTTCCAGCGCGGGGGCGATAACGTCGATCTCCTCGCGCCCGAAGGCGCCGTTGTCGCCATTGTGCGGATTGAGCCCGCAGACCGCGATGCGCGGCGCCGCAATGCCGGCCTGGATAAGCGCGTCATGGACCAACGCAATGGCGTCGATGATCCTGTCACGCGTGATCAGGCCGGGCACCTCGCGCAGCGCGACATGGCTCGTGACGCGGCAGGTCCAGAGCCCATCCAGCACGTTGAATTCACTCAGCGCACCCTGGTGGCCCAGCATCTCGGCGAACCAGTGCAACTCGTCCGCATGGCCCATCCCCGCCATGTGCAGCGACGCCTTGTTCAGCGGTGCGAAGCAGATGCCGTCCACCACCCCTTCCTGCGCCAGCGTCAGGCAGGTGCGCAGCGTGTCCAGCGCATGCCGGCCGCCTTCCACGCTCGACGAGCCACGCGCGATCGGCGCGCGGCGCGGCAGCGGGTGCAGCGCGATGCGGCCGGGCGCCAGCGCCGCGGGATCGTTCACCGGCGTGATCGGCAGTTCGACGCCCGCGATGCGCATCCCCTCCGCCAATTCGTCGGGGTCTGCCACCAGCAGCAAGGCGGCTTTGTCGCGGTTGGCCGGCTCGGCCAACACCCTGGCCATGATCTCCGGCCCAATCCCGGCGGGATCACCGAGCACGAGGGCGAGGCGGGGCGTCATTGCGCTTCGCGTCATGGTGGATATCTCCGCAGGATACGCAGATCTGACCCAGGCGATTGAAACCTGTCAACAGGCCCGGTCACCAGACCAGTGGACCAGCGCCGCGCCGTGCTGATACGCTGCGGCCATGCATGATGACCTGGCCCTGCTGCAGTCAGCCGTCACGAGACGCACAATGCGCCAGCAGATCGCCGACCGGCTGGCCGGCATGATCATCTCCGGCCTGCTGCGCCCGGATGACGAATTGCCGGGCGAGCGCGACCTCGCGGCCCAGCTCGACGTCAGCCGCGAGACGGTGCGCGGCGCGATCCAGGCCCTGGCGGCGCGCGGCTTGATTGAGGTGGCCCAAGGTGCCCGTTCGCGCGTGCTACCCGCCGCCAGTTGGTTCGCCCGGCCAGCGGTCACCGCCCGCTACAGCTTCGAGGAGGTGCACGGCGCGCGCCTGCTGCTCGAGGTCGCAGCCGCCCGCGATGCGGCGCGCCATGCCAGTGCCGCGGCGCGCGCGCGCCTGCTGGAACTGGCCGCCGCCCAGGGCCGCGCGCTGGACGACGCCGCCGCCTTTCACATCGCGGGTGCTGAATTCCACGCGACGCTGCAACGCGCCGGCGGCAACCGGCTGCTGGCCGCGCTGCTGGCCGAGGCCTATGGCCAGTCCTCCGCGCTCAGCCACCAGGCCCTTGCCGCGCCGGGGGCCATGCGCCGCTCCTGGCTCGACCACCGCGACATCGCCACCGCCGTCGCGGCACGCGACCCTGACGCCGCAGCACAGGCGATGCGCCGGCACCTCGACCGCATCGGCCGGGCCGCGAAACGCGGCGCAGCAGCAAGCCCATGGGCAAGCCCGATGTCTTCTGCTTCGATGCCATCCACAAAGGTCCGGCAAGGACCAATAAACGGGAGACGTCCATGAAGTTCCATCGTCGCAAGACCTTTGCCCTGGGTGGCCTCGCGCTGCCGGGGCTGGTCCACGCCCAGGGCAGCGCAGGCTGGCGGCCCACACGGCCGGTGCGCCTGGTCGTGGCCGCGGCACCTGGCGGTTCCAATGACATCCTGGGGCGCATCATCGCCGAACCCGCCGGCCAGATTCTCGGCCAGCCGGTCATCATCGAGAACCGCGCCGGTGCGGGCAGCATCATCGGCTCCGAGGCGGTCGCGCGTGCCCCGGCCGATGGCTATACGCTGCTGATCAACAGCTCGCTCGCCACGGTGCCGGCCGTCGTCGCCAATGTTCCCTATGACACGCTGGGCGATTTCGATGGCGTGGCGGTGGCTGGTTTCTCGCCGCATCTGCTGGTGGTCAATCCGGCCGTGCCGGCGCGCACGGCGCAGGAATTCATCGCGCTGCTGCGCGCCAATCCGCGCCGGTTCAACTATTCCTCCGCCGGTCCTGGCAGCGGCCCGCATATCGGCGGCCTGGTGCTGATGGCGCGCATGAATGTGGAGGCCGAGACCGTGCATTATCGCGGCGGCGGGCCCAGCATCGCGGCACTGCTCTCGGGCGAGGCGCATTTCGCCACACCCACCATGGCCTCCGCGATCGGGCAGGTGCGCGCAGGCGCGTTGCGGGCACTCGCGGTGCTGGCGGATCAGCGCAGCCCGGCACTGCCCGATGTGCCGAGCGCCCCGCAGGCCGGCATGCCCGGCGTCATCCATGAGGAGTTCTTCCCGATCGTGGCGCCGCGGCGCACGCCGCCGGCAGCACTCACCGCGCTGGGCGATGCCTTCCGCCAGGCCATCCAGCAGAGCGCGGCACGGGTCAATGAAATGACCGGCGTGGTCCCGCGCGCCGGCTTGGAAACCAGCGCGCAGGTGATGGCGCTGTTGCGCGACGGCGTGGAGACCAGCACGCGCCTGCTGCGGGCCGCGGGCGTGCAGCCGGAGTAGCCCTGCCGCCGGCGCGCGCCAGGTCTTGCCGTGCTGGACTGCGCTCCTGGCGTGCCATGCCGCGACGCACGGGCACGCGTTGACCGCATGGCAAGGCGCTGCGAACGTCTCTGCAGCCCAGTCGGACAACCAAGACGGGAGTGGAGGGGCGTGACATGAGCCACAGGAACCGGGCGCATCGCGCCGTCGTCGCGGGCACCCACATGCTGGCGGCCCTGGCGCTCGGCGGTCATGGCGCCGCAGCGCAGCAGCTGACGCGGGCGCAACCCGGCAGCTTCAGTGGCGATTGCGCCAGCCTGGTGAACACGCTGGCCGGCATTCCGGGCACCACCATCACATCCGCGGCGCTGGTAGCCGCCGGCGGCGTGATGGTGGGCGGCCGCCAGGTGGATGGGCAGCGCGTCGGCGGCGCGCCGGTGGCGGCGCATTGCCAGGTGCTTGGCACCGTCAATGAACGCGTCAGCGCGGTGGATGGCCGCGCCTATGGCATTGATTTCGAGATGCGCCTGCCGCTGCAATGGAATGGCCGCTTCTTCCACCAGGGCAATGGCGGGCTGGATGGCGTGGTGGTGCCCGCACTGGCCGAATTCGGCGGCGGGCCGGTCACCGGCGGGTTGCATCAGGGCTTCGCGGTATTGAGTTCCAATGCCGGCAACCGCGATCGGGGCGAGGCGAATTTCGGCGCCGACCCGCAGGCGCGGCTGGACTATGGCTACCAGGCGGTCGGCAGCCTGACGCCGGTGGCGCGCGACATCATCCGCCGTGTGTATGGGCGCCTGCCGGACCGGTCGTATTTTGGTGGCTGTTCCAATGGCGGGCGCCACGCGCTGGTCGCGGCGACGCGCTATTCGCAATGGTATGATGGCATTCTGGCCGGCGCGCCGGCCTTCACGCTGCCGGCGTCTTCGGTGGCGCAGCTGTGGGGCGCGCAGCGCTATCGGTCGGTGGCGACGGATCCCAATAATCTCGGCACCGCCTTCACGCCGGCCGAACGCCAGATGGTGGCGCGCGCCATCCTGAACCGCTGCGACGCGCTGGATGGCGCGGCCGATGGCATGGTGCAGGACACGCAGGCCTGCCAGGCCGCCTTCGACCTGCGGCGCGACGTGCCGAGCTGCACCGGCGCGCGGGATGGCACCTGCCTGACTGAAGCGCAGAAGGATGTTGTCGCGTCGATCTATGCGGGGCCCGCGCTGGCGGATGGCCAGCGCGTCTATTCGAGCTTTCCGTTCGACCCTGGGTTGAGTGCCGCGAATTGGGCCTTGTGGGAATTCACCCTGCCGGAGGCGCGCAGTTCGTTTTCCGTCGGCATGATCGTCAGCGCGCCGCCGGAGAGCATGACGGGCTTCGACCGCCGCGCCTTCGCGATGCGCCCGCTGGAGACGCTGTTCAGCACCGTATCCAGCACCACGCCGCTCTACCCCGTGCCGGCGATGAGCTTCATGAACCCGGTCAACCCGACCGACATGTCAGCGCTGCGCAACCGCGGTGGGCGCGTGCTGGTGTTTCATGGCGTGTCGGATGCGGTGTTTTCGGTCAATACCTCGACCACCTGGTTCCGCCAGTTGGATGCCGCACAGGGCGGGACGGCGGCGCAATTCGCGCGGGTGTTTCCGGTGCCGGGCATGGCGCATTGCGCCGCCGGGCCGGCCGCCGACCAGTTCGACATGATCACGCCGCTGGTGCGCTGGGTGGAGGAGGGCATCGCCCCTGAGCGCATCATCGCCAGCGTGCGCGGGGCGGGCAATGCGGGGGCGGTGAACGCGGAACTGCCGGCCGGTTGGGCGCCCACCCGCACGCGGCCGCTGTGCCCATACCCGCAGGTGGCGCGCTTCACGGCGGGCGGCGATGTGGAGGATGCGGCGAGCTTCGTGTGCAGGTGATGGGCTGATCCGCGCGTCGGTTTGGGGTGGGGCTGCTGCCGGCGGAATGGGCCACGATGGCAGGGTATGCGCGATTTTTGTTGTTGCGCCGGGTGTTGATCTGCGCGGTATGGTGGCTATCTTTGGTAGCTACCATACGGAGGCGCTGAGCATGGACACCGCGAAGCTGTTCTGGACCGGGCGTTCCCAGGCGATCAGGCTGCCCAAGCAATTCCGGTTTGACGGGCAGGAGGTGCGCATTCGCCGGCAGGGGGATGCGGTGATTTTGGAACCGATGGCCGCGGATTGGGCCTGGCTGCGCGCGGTGGCGGGGCGGTTGGATGCGGATGCGGCGGAGGCGGCGGCGGAAGGGCCGGGTGAGCAGGAGCGGCCGGGGTTGGATGAGCTGTTCGGCTGATGGGGTTTTTGCTGGACACCAATGCCGTGATTGCCGTGCTGAAGGACACAGAGGCGCCGGTTGGGCGGCGGGTGCAGGCATGTGCGCCGGCGGAGGTGTTTGTCTCGGCGATCGTGCTGCATGAGCTGTTCTATGGGGCGTTTCGCAGCGCGCGGGTGGCGCGGAATGTGGCGGTGGTGGATGGGCTGCGGTTCGGGGTGCTGGAGTTTGGGCGCGAGGATGCTCGGGCGGCGGGGGAGGTGAGGGCTGTGTTGGCGGCGTGCGGGGCGGTGGTTGGGGTGGGTGATGTGCTGGTTGCGGGGCAGGCGCGGGCGCGGGGGATGGTGCTGGTGACGAGGAATGGGGGGGGGGGGATGAATGTTCGCCCTAAGGAAACCTGACAAGAGCCTCATTCATCATTTGAACCAACTCATCTCGCGCTCCACGTAAAGAAGCTCGTGTAGTGGCCGACGCCGCTCTAACGACAGCGTGGCAGGTATGGTGCTCACCCCCGTCGTCCAGCACAGAAAGATGCCCACCAGGGATGTTAGAAATTGCACTGGCCAACAACGTTGAGAAGCCTACGGCCAATCGTGTCTGCCCTTTCGTTCGCAGCCTGCTTACAACGGTATTCAATGCATCACGCGCCTGTTCCAAGCCGCCCGCGTGATCGATACGAAAAACTGACAGTCCAGACGACGCGCCGCAGTAGTCTACGAGACCATTTGTCGACATCAGTTCATCCAACTTGACTGCGGCGGCCGTCACGCGGCCTGTGCGCGTATCGAAAATTTCCGGGGAATATATACCTCTAATAACTTGTTCACTCGATTCGATCGGTGCTGGAGATGCCGGACAGCGCTGCGTCATATAAAAACTGCCCCACTCTCAACCCAATTGACTGATTGCCAAAAGTAGCCGCTGGTCGATCGACTGGTACGTCGTGAAAACGTCATCGCTGGACTCAGGCTCAGCGTTGCCAAGCTTCACATACCAAGAAATTATATCGCCATCGAACGCGACTTCTATGAAATTTTGACTTGATCGCCATTGAAATATGATTTCGCCATCTCCGATCGCATAACATGCGGCGGGAAATTTGGTTGATGATAGCTCGCGCAGGAATGTCTTCGCAGCATCGCCGGCAGCTATGCTTGGGGCGATGCCGTTGTCGCCATCCCAGTCGGCCTGTAATTTGAGAAAACGATCAATCTCTTCAAAAAATCTAATATGCCCGCAATTTTCTTGTACAGGCGCGAACGCACCATTGGCAGCCATCAGGTCTTCGTCGAACCAGTGCATGCTGCCGGCATCAAGGTGCCAGAGACTCGTCACATCGCGTGCGATTGAGGGCGCTGGTCCAAATACCGCTAGTTGCGAGACTAAGCCAATTACACAAGTTGTATTAAAGGTCGACTGCGACCGCCGCGCAGCAACGGCGGGCCGCTGATGTGGCACGATGAAAGTTTGAGGTACGAACGCGTCACCGGACTCAAAGGTGTCCGCTTGCGAATCCCGGCCAGACGACGAGATATCGTCCATGACATTAGACGACGCTGCCAATGCGGAAGGCGTCCTGCGATGCAATTGGGATGTCAGCGCTGTGCTCATCATCGCTATCTCAACTTCAAGGGCTGCGCATTCAAATTGATCGCCGTAGCGATATCCGGATGTATAACATCATTTAGGACACTTTTCAAGATGTGATGAATGCGATCGAATTCACCAAACGCGATGTCCCATGTGCCCAAGGGATTTTGGTCGCTAACCGCTTGCGTAGACGCCAATGTGTAGATGCGAGCCTGACCCGTAACCCCTCCCGAGAATGTCTGCGGATGGTTCGTCATTGACGCGATCGCATCGACATTGGCGTTGATGAGGGTTCGCCGATCTCGTTCCAAGTCGCGGAATATGCCTACATGTGTATGCCAAGAACCAGTTTCCGATAGGAGGCTTGGCCCTAGCAGCTGCGACGCTGGGTTGGTCAAAGGCTCGTCTTGATCAGAAGCTGGCCGACGATCAAAGCGGTCCCAGTACTCGAGTCGTACCTCCGAAATCGCGGTTGTAGTAGATACCATGGCGAACAGTTGCTGCAGAAGGGCGCCCATTCGGTCATGAAACGGCTTCCATCGCTCATAGGCATAAGTGGTGAATGACAGCAGATCCGACGTCAAAAGGGCGTCCTCTTGTGGTTTCCCGTTATCGGTCCGACGAACACTGCGCCCTGCGGGTGGGCCGACAACGTGCTGAGGAATAGGTGCGGGCACATTACCAGATTGTACGAAATTGAGCTGGACGGGTGGCGGCAGAATAACTGTCTCGTTCAAGCCGAGTGCTGATGCCGACCTCATGAGAAGGTTTACAGCTTGGTTATGCGCGTGCTGCGTCAGGCCGTCACGAAAAATGAAAGAAGCCGTGGCGCGCTCGATAGCGTGTCGGCCATTCGCCGGTTTCCAAGGCATCAGTAAACTCCTACCACGACGCTTTCCACACAAGCATTTCGGACTTTAGCCGCCGGGACAAGAGTCGCTACCCGAAGCAGCGTCCGCAGGCCATCCGGGACGACAATATCGGGAAGCTGATCCGCGCGCTCGGTCGCCCTGATTCGGCCCAAACCGGGAATTCAGTTTCCGAGCAAACGTGGCAACGCCATCCAATACGAACTGACCGGGAGCCGGCCCCTCTCGGAACCGGCCCCTCCCACTCAACACTTCCAAAACTCAGTTCTGCCGAGGCCCTTCCGCCCGTCTCTGCGGCGCCGGCAACAGCTCCGGATAATTCACCCGCATCGGCGCACCATACAGCGGCTCGTAGGCCCCCTGGTGGCACGTCGTGCAGTTCACCTTCAACGTATCCCCCATCGGCCCCAGCCGGTTCGCCGGGAAGCGTTCCCGCAGCGGCTCGATGTAGTTGGTGTTGATATCCCGCACCATGCGGATGCCATGCCACGCCGTCAGTCGTTGCGGCGGGCTTTCATCCCAGTTCGAGAAGGCGCGGCTGTTGTGGCAGAAGGTGCAGTTCACGCCGAGTGACGTCGACATGTGCATCATCAGCCCATAATTCCACTCCGTCTGCTGGATGGATTGCCGGCTTTCCGCCCGCGGGTGCTGGTCACGCCCCTGCATGCGGATTTCCTCATTGCCCATCAGATACGGCGTGAACGGGTCATTCGGCAGCGACGCCAGGCCCACATTCCGGCCAGGCCGGTTCTGCTCACCGCTCGCCACAGCGGCAAACCCACCGCCCGCCGTATTCGGCACCGGCGCGGACCACACATAGGCCGGCACCGCATTGCCGCGGTGGCAGGTGTAGCAGGTCACGCCCACTTCGCCGGTATGCGTCTGCCAGGTGCCGTTCAGCGACATCGTCATCTGCAGCATGCGGCGCGCCACATGCTTGGTGTAGATGTCGTCCGAGGCGAAATTGCCCGGCACATGGCAGCCATTGCAGCCCTCGGCGATGTTCTCGTTCGGGTAGATCCACTCGGTCATGACCTGCATGATCCGGTTGAACTGCTCGACCGAGAGGTGCCCCAGAACCTGCACATTCTCGAACACCGCGGAGGCCCGGTCACCACCGGGATCGGCGGCCTCGGGCACCGGCGGCGCCACATTGCGCGCGGCCATCACAGCAGCCGTGCGCGGGTTGATCACCTGGCCCATGGAGGTGCCGCGAAAGCCCCCCTGCACCGTGTCGATCGGCAGCCGCTCGAAGGTGAAGAGCAGCCCGAAGCCGATCACAGCACCTATGCCGGCCAGCCCGATCAGCGTCGTATTGGTCGAGTTCCACCTCATCGGCCGGCTCCCGTCAGATAGGGGTCAGGGGTGGCGATCGGCGGATAGGCGGCCACGAAGCCCCGATCCATCGCCCAGAGGTACCAGTTGTCCACCAGCGTGCCCGTCACCAGGATGCCGATGCCACCGGTGATCGGTGTCAGCACCGCGAACCACCAGGCCCAGCGGTGGATGCTTTCGGATGTGGCGTTGAAGCCCATCGTCCAGCGCCAGAACAGGCCCGCACGTTCCATCGCGGTGCCGCGGTCATAGGCCTGTTCCACCTCACGCTCACCGCCGAAGCGGCCGACCGCGAGAATGGTCGCGCCATGCATGGCAAACAGCAGCACGGAACCGTAGAGGAACACGATGCTCAGCGCATGGAACGGGTTGTAGAACAGGTTGCCGTAGCGGATGGAAAATGCCGCTGTCCAATCGAGGTGCGAGAAGATGCCGAAGGGCACCGCCTCACTCCAGTTGCCCATGAAGACCGGGCGGATGAAGCCCAGCACCAGGAACAGCCAGAGTGCCGCCGCGAAGGCCCAACTGGTGTGTGTGCCAAGGCCCAGGCTGCGCGCACGGGCATAGCTGCGCGCCCACCACAACAGCAGCGACAGCGTGAGCGAGAAGCCCGCCAGCAACCACCACCCGCCTTCGGCCAGCGGCATGAAGATCTTCAGGCCGTGCTGCGGCAGCGGCGGGTCGAGCGAGAGCCAGAACAGGTCCCGCACGAACAGCATCGGATTCCAGTTCACCGAGGCCAGCATGTTCAGCCCGATGATCTCGAAGGCGATGAAGCCGAAGAACAGGGCCAGCACGCCATAGGTGCCGAGATAGAACGGCCCGAACTGCGCGTCACCGATCTTGCCCAGCAGGTGGGAAAACCCGCCATCATTGGTGCGCGTATCGTCGCCCGCGGGCAGGGGCAGGCCCTTGTAATGCGGGCCGCGCACCTGGATGCGGGTGAAGAGGTATTGGTATTCGAGTGCCATGGTTCCTCTCCCCTTCACATGCCGCGCCAGATCGGAATCTGCAGCCACCAGTTCCACCATTCAGGCCAGCCGCGGGTCCAGAACGGCCCCGAGATGACGATGCAGATGGCAGACCAGATGACGGCCGCCAGCGCCATGAACAGACCCACACGGTGGATGCCCAAGGTGCCGACCGAATAGCCGATGAAGTCACGGTAGAAGCTGTTCTCCGCCTCAGGCGATGCGACGGGCAGCCCCTTCTTCGGATTGATCGCGGCCAGCACGAGCGAGGCGTGCAGTGACAGCGCCAGCGTGGTTCCGAAGAACAGGCTGACGGCGATCATGTGCGCCGGGTTGTAGTGGAAGTGCAGGTACTGGTACCCGACGTTCGACACCCAATCGAGGTGGCTGAAAATGCCATAGGGGAAGGCGTGCCCCCATGCGCCCATCAACACCGGACGGATGACATTCAACGTGAAGAACGCGAAGACGGCGGTGCCATAGGCCCAGGGGAT
>JAAFHD010000399.1 GCA_013298245.1 Alphaproteobacteria bacterium | reverse complement strand
GGCTGTTGGCCGAGGGCGGCGATGCCTCGCACCTCGCGCGCAGCGTGCCGCTGGCCAAGGCGCTGGACGACGCCTTCATCGCCTATGCGCAGAACGGCGAGGCTGTGCGCCCGCAACAGGGCTACCCCGCGCGCCTGGTGCTGCCGGGCTACGAGGGGAACATGTGGGTCAAGTGGATCCGCCGCATCGAGGTGGGGGACCGCCCCTGGTTCACGCGCTGGGAAACGCGAACCTATGCCGACCTGATGCCCGACGGGCTTTCGCGGCAATTCACCTTCGTCAACGAGGTCAACAGCGTCATCACCACGCCCTGCCCGGAAAAGCCGCTGCGCGGGCGGCCCGGCTTTGTCGAGATTTCGGGGCTGGCCTGGTCGGGCGCGGGGCGCATCAGGCGCGTCGATGTCTCGGTCGATGGCGGCGACAATTGGCGGACGGCGGAACTGGCCGAACCCGTGCTGGACAAATCGCTGACACGGTTTCGCATTCCCTGGGAGTGGCAGGAGGGCAGCCGCGCCTTCCTGCAATCGCGCGCGATGGATGAGCATGGGCGCGTGCAGCCCACGATCACCGCGCTGCGGGCGGCGCGCGGGACGGAGAGCATCTACCACAAGAACAGCATCCACACGTGGCTGGTGGAACCCGATGGGACGGTGGTGAATGTTCAGATCGATTAGCGCGCTGGCGTTGTTGATGGGCGTGGCGCTGGCGCAGCCCGCCGATCTGTACCGACCCTTCGAGGCACCGCCTGGCCCGCGCACCACCGCGGATGTGCCATGGCCCGCGCCGCGCGTGTGGCTGCCCGCGGCGATTGCGGGGATCGGGCGGCCGGCGATGCCTGCCCAAATTGCGGGCTGGGATATCGATGCGCGCGGCGATGGCGCGGGGCTGCCGCGCGGCCGCGGCACGGCGCGGGAGGGCGAAGACCTCTACGTCACGCATTGCGCCGCCTGCCACGGCGATTTCGGCGAGGGTGCGGACCGCTGGCCCGCGCTGATCGGCGGGCGCGGCAGCCTGAATACGGGGGAGCCCAAGCGCACGGTGGGCTCGGCGTGGCAGCATGCGCCGGCGGTGTTCGACTATATCCGCCGCGCCATGCCCTATGCCGCGCCGCAAAGCCTCTCGGTGGATGAGTATTACGCGATCACCGCGTACGTTCTGTACCTGAACGAGCTGGTGGAGGGCGAGGCGGTGATGGACCAGGACACGCTGGGCCAGGTGCGGATGCCGAACCGGGATGGCTTCGTGCTGGAGGCACGCCCCGACACGGCAAACGAAGCCTGCATGACCGGCTGCCGGCAGGGCAGGGTGGTCGGCGTCATCGGCGACAGCCGGCGCTTCGTGCAACCAGGTTCCGGGTCAGGTTTCGACACGCCGCAGTGATCACCCGCGCGGTGGTGCGGAGGAATGCCGCACCACCAACTCAATCGGCAATTCCAGCACGCCGCAGGCCGCAACACCTGAAAGTCGCGCCAGCATCGCGCGCGCCGCCGCCTCACCAATCCGCGCCGTCGGGATATGCACGGTGGTCAGAGCCGGCGAGAGGTGTGCCGCCATTTCCAGATTGTCGATGCCCACCACCGACAGTTCATCAGGCACCACCATCCCGCGCGATTGCGCTTCCACCAGGCAGCCCACCGCCAGGTGGTCGATGCCGCAGATGATGGCCGTTGGTGGCTCGGCCAATGACAGCAGCGTCGCGCAAGCGGTGCGGCCGCCGGCGAGCGTCACCTCCTGTTCGATGACGCGCCAATCCGGCAGGTCCAGCCCCGCTTCGGCCAGCGCATCGCGCACGCCATCGGCGCGTTCGCGCTGGCGATCATTGTGGCGCCGCGCGCCGCAGACCACGCCCAGCCGCTTGTGCCCAAGCCCGATCAGATGCCGCGCCGCCAGGCGCCCGGCCGCGCGGTTGTCCACCACCACGCCATCGAAGCGCGGATCGCCGCACCAGGTCAGCACGACGGGAATGCCGGCTTCTTCCAGCAGGTCCCAGGCTTCCGGCGGGCGTTGCGCGCCGACCAGCACCACCCCATCGATGCCGCGCGCCAGCAGGCCACGCAGCGCCGCCAATTCCGTATCCGGCCGATAGTCGGATGACGCGACCAGCAGGCTCTGCCCCGCTTCGGCCAGCGTTGCCTGCATCGCCTGCAAAGCACGCGAGAAGATCGCGTTGTCGAGTGTGGGCACGATCGCGGCGATACCCGCGCCGCGGCCACGCGGTTCGGCCAGCGCATGCGGCCCACCCAGCTGCAACGCTGCCGCGCGGACCTTGTGCAAGGTTTCCGCGCGCACGATGCCTGGCTGCGCCAGGCTGCGCGACGCGGTGGCGACCGAGACACCGGCCATGGCGGCGATGTCGGCAAGCCTCGGGCGCGCGCGCTGCTTCATGGGCGCAGCTTCCGGGCCATTGAAAAAATTTGCAAGTTTTGCGTGCCATCAACAACCAGTTTTTTGTTTGACCTGCGCGCGAAAAGCTGAAAGCCTTCTGCAAGTTTTCAGGGAGGCAAAGGGCGTTGCAAACGAGCGTGTTCGGCATGCCCCGGCGTGTTCTGATCGGCGTGGCGACCGTGCTGGGTGCGTTCGCGCTGTGGTGGCTCGTCACCTCGGGCCTGCGGCTGTTGAACCCGTTGCGCCTGCCCGCACCTTCCGAAGTGTGGTCCGCCTTCAGCCAGATCATCAGCAGCGGCTATGCGGGTGCGACGCTATGGGAACACGCGTTGCACAGCATCGGCCTGGTTGCGCGCGGCTTCCTGGTGGCGGTGCTGACCGGCGTGCCGTTGGGGCTGCTGATGGGCTGGTCGCGCCGTGCCGAGGCACTGATCAACCCGATCTTCCTGCTGCTGCGCCCGATCCCGGCGCTGGCGTGGATTCCACTGGCGATCGTGTGGTTCGGGCTGGGTGACACGGGCAAGGTCTTCGTCATCTGGCTGACCGCTTTCGTGCCGTCCGTGATCAACAGTTTCACCGGTGTCCGCAACGTGGACACGGTGCTGATCGCGGCCGCGCGGACGCAGGGTGCGTCCACCGCGCAGGTGCTTCGCCATGTGGTTGTGCCGGGTGCGATGCCGATGATCTTCACCGGGCTGCGGCTGTCCTTGCAGGCATCATGGACCACGCTGGTCGCCGCCGAATTGGTGGGCGCATTCTTCGGCCTCGGGCGGGTGTTGAACATCGCCGGGCAGGACATCCACCCGGGCATGATCATGGTGGGCATGGCTGCGGTCGCGGTGTGCGGCGCGGGCACGACATGGCTGCTCGGGCTGCTTGAGAGACGCGTCATCAACTGGCGGGCGGCGGTGTAGCGACATGGCTGACAAGAACTTCCTCGGCCCGCAGGGCACCGTGTTGCGACCGGCCGAATTCTGGCTGCTGACGATCGCGGGCTTCGCGCTGTTCTTCGGCACCTGGGCCGTGGTTGCGTGGTCGGGCGTGCTGCCGGCCAACCTGCTGCCATCGCCCAAGGCGGTGTGGGAAACGCTGGTGCGGCTGTGGAACCAGCCCTTCGCCGGCCATGTCTATTCTGAACATCTGCTGGCGAGCATCCAGCGCTTCCTGATGGGCTGGGCGCTGGCCGTTGGCATCGGCATTCCGCTCGGGTTGCTGATGGGCTGGTACCGCGTCCTGGACGAGATCATCACGCCGCTCTTCGACAGTATCCGCTTTGTCGCGCCACTCGCCTGG
>JAAFHD010000398.1:1925-3679 GCA_013298245.1 Alphaproteobacteria bacterium | reverse complement strand
GCTGGATGTGCGCACCCGCGGCGCCACACCCCGCGACGCGCGCGAAAACATCGACGTGCCGTCCCTGGTGTTGCCCGATCAATCCGCCGTGGACCCCGCCCGCTTCACCCCCCGCCACGCGGAGCTGATCCGCCTGGCGGCCAGCCACCCAGGCGTGGACCGCGTGCTGGTCAATCACGGCATCAAGCGCAGCCTGTGCCGGATGTATCCCGGTGCCGATTGGCTGCGCCGCGTGCGCCCCTGGCGCGGGCATGACAGCCACATGCATATCCGCATCCGCTGCCCGGCGGGCCAGCCAGACTGCCGCGACATCCCGCCACCACCGCCGGGTGATGGCTGCGATGCCAGCCTTGAATGGTGGCTGTCGGAGGATGCGCGCCGCCCTGCCCCGCGCCCGCCCGGGCCGCCGCCGCAAATGCCGGCGGCCTGTGCGGCGGTGTTTAACGCGCGGTAAGCAGGGTCGAAAAACTGGGCACATCATCAGCCGCCGGGGTTTCGGCCAGCAGCGCCATCGCATCATTAAAGAACCGGCACAGCGCATCGGCGTGCCAGCCATCGCCACGCCGCGTCTGCACCATGCCCCAGGGGTTGCGCGCCGGGCGCAGGCTGCCGGCGTTGTAGGCCACCGCGACCAAGGCGGGGTCGAAACCCGTCGGGTTGCGGCCGCCCAGCGCCTGGCGGCGGATATAGGCGGCACCCGCGGCCAGCGACACATCGGCGCGCAGCAGCGCGGCGCGGTCCAGGCGTGGGTCGGCCAGCGCCTCGCGCGCGGTGGAAATCAGCGTCTGCATCAGGCCGGGGGAGACACGATGCGGCGTCTGCGCATCGTCCAGGTACCCGGGTTCCTCGCGCACCGCCTCGGCGCGGCCGCCGCTTTCGGTGCAGGCGGTGGCAATCAGGATTTCGACCGGCACATTGTGGCTGCGCGCGGCGGCCGACATGGCGGCGCCATGCGTGGTCCAGCAGCGCGCGACGGTGGCAGTGTTGGCGCGGATGATGGCGCCATCCACCTCGACGCCGGCGGGGGTCATGCGCCAGCGGCGGCTGCCCTCGCCCACCGGGGCGCCGTGCGGTTCGGCCAGGCGCGGCAGCAGGGGCAGCAGCAGCGCGCGCCACTCGATGGGCGTGGCCAGTTCGGGCGCGCGTTCGGCCAGGCGCGCCCAGGTGCGGGCGCCGACAATGCCATCGGCGACCAGGCCCTGCGCGCGCTGGAAGATCAGCACCGCGTCGCGCGTGGCGGGGCCGAAGATGCCGTCGGCCGTCATGGCGCCGTGCCCCGCGCGGCGCAGCGCCTGTTGCAGCGCGCGCACATCCGGCCCGCGCAGCATGGGCAGGCGGAATTCCAGCAGGCGGTCGAGCGGCATCATGGGCGCATCTCCAGTGCCGCGCGGGCGCGCGCGGCGTGTTCGGGGGTGGGGGCGATGGACAGTGCCTCGCGCGCCAGGGCGGCACGGGTTTCGGGCGGGGAGAGATTGGCCAGGCAGGTCAGCGCCTGGGCGCGGCTGGCCGGTGGCGCCGGGTTGGCTAGGCGGTAGGCAGCGGCGGCGCATTCCAGATGGGCGCGCGCGGCGTCGCCCGGGCAGGCGGCGCGGGGCGCGCGGGCGGCCATGGCGAGGGCCATGCAGGCCTCGGCGCGGCGGGCATGCAGGCGCGGGCAGGCAGGGTTTTCGGCCGCGCATGGGGTGACCACCGCTTCGGCGGCGATGGTCGCGACCGGCGCCGCGTTCCAGCGCGACAGCTGCGCCAGCGGCGGG
>JAAFHD010000398.1:0-1915 GCA_013298245.1 Alphaproteobacteria bacterium | reverse complement strand
CGAAAGCAATGCGACGGGGTCCTGGTGGGTTTCGCGCAAGCTGCCGACCAGCAGGCCCAAGGCCTCCAGCGCCGCGCGCTGCCCATCCGTCCCGGCACGGGGCGAGAGCAGCGCGCGGGCGGCCTGCGCATCGACGCCTTCAGGGCGGAGCGCGGGGGGGGCGGCGGCCAGGCGCGCGGTCGCGGCCTGGACGGTGGCGTCGGTGATGTCGGCCTCGGCTTCGCCTGCCAGCAAAGCGCGGCGGTATTCGGCCAGGCCCGCTTCGACCTGGGCCGGGGCTTCGAAGTGCCGGCCCCAACTGGCCCACAGGCGCGCCGCACCATCATCGCGCAGTGCCATGTCGGCCAGGTTGGCGGCGAAGCCGGGTTCGGCGCGCAATGATGCCAAGGCGGCGGCGAAGATCGGCGCAGCGTCGAGGCGCGCCAGCGCTTCATCGGGCGTGATGGAGCCGGGGTCGAACAGCGCGGGGTCGATCGGCGCATCCAGCACGGTGGCTTCGAAGCGGCGCCAGGCGCCGGTGCCGGCCTGCCAGCCCAGGCTGACCAGCAGCGCCACACCCGCCAGCGGCCCGCCGGCGATGCCGGGCAGCAGGGGGGCGGCGGCACGCAGCAGGGAGGCGAAGGGGCCGCCCGCGCCGGTCAGCGCGCTGGTGACGGCGGTGATGCCAGAGAGGTCCCCGCCCGGGCGGAAGGCACCCAGCGCTTCGCGCGCGCGGCGCAGCATGCCGGCGGCGTCGGCGGGCAGGATGCCGGCGGGAAGTGCTGGGCCGAGGCGTTCGATCAGCAGTTCCGCCAGGGCCACGTGGCGCGTCAGGCGGCCATGGGCATCGCCCTCGCGCACCGGGCGAAGTGCGGCTTCGGCGGCGGTTTCCGCGGCCTGGGTGGCTTCGCGGCGCAGTTCCGCGCTGGTGCGCTGTTCATGGGTGAGTGCTTCGGTCACACGGCGCTGGGCGGCAGCGTCGGGGGTTTGCGCGCGGGCGCCGAAGTAATAGCCGAACACACCGGCTATGATTCCATTCACATAGCCGGCGACGGCGTCGGTCAGGCCCAGGCTTGCCGCGAACAACAGCAAGGGCAGGCCGACAATGCCGACGATCAGCGCCAATACGGCCCGGACCGTGCCTTCCGGCAGGGCCATGGGCAGTTCGCGCAGGGCGGCGATCTGTTCGGGCGTGGTCGCGGGGTCCGACAGCATGGCGAAGGAACGCGCGGAAAGCCACCACAGGAAGGCCGCAAAGGACAGACCCACCAGGAATATCAACAGCGCCGCGACATGCGCCATGCCGATGCTGGCGGGCCAGGAGACGACCATAAAACCCAATCCCAAAGCCAGGATCAAGGCAGGAAGCCAAAGGCGGGAGGGGTTGGGGGGCATGACCGGTCTCCGTATGAGATCGGTCTATAGTCCTAGATTTCGATGCAATGCAAGAACAAAATGAGATCGACAGGAACTTCGGCCCAGCATTGGCGCCGCCCCCCGCCCATGCTACCCGCCCGCGCACCCATCTTGGCTCCCCTTCAGCAGGAATCGCACCATGTCAGACCAGGCGCCGCCGCCCCCGCTCGTGCTCAACATCCAGTACACCAAGGACCTGTCCTTCGAGGTGCCGGGGGCGCCGGATATCTTCCCGCAGATCACCGCCCCGCCGGCCGTGGATCTGCGCCTGGATGTGCAGGCGCGGCCGATGGAACAGGGGCCTTCGCTGTATGAAGTGAGCCTCGAAATCCGCGCCGATGCGAAGATGGGCGATACCGTCTGCTTCATCGCCGAACTCACCTATTCGGGTGTGTTCAGCGTCAATGTGCCCGAAGACCAGGTGGAGCCGGTGCTGCTGGTGGAATGCCCGCGGCTGCTGTTCCCGTTCGCGCGCAATATCCTGGCGGAAGTGACGCGCGATGGCGGCTTCCCGCCGGTG
>JAAFHD010000397.1 GCA_013298245.1 Alphaproteobacteria bacterium | reverse complement strand
GGCATGATCAGCTTCACCAGCTGCCGGCGCATCAGCGGCATCTCCACCAGGCGCTTGCCGAAAGCCATGCGGCGTTGCGCGACGAAGATGGCTTCGGCGCAGGCGCGGCGCATCATGCCGGCGGCGCGCACGCCATTGGACAGGCGCGAGGAATTCACCATGTCGGCCATCTGCTTGAAGCCGGCCTCAGGTTCGCCCACCAGCCAGGCGGTGGCGCCGTGCATGGTGACCTCGCCGCTGGCCATGCTGCGTGTGCCAAGCTTTTCTTTGAGGCGCACGATCCGGTAGGCGTTGGGGCGGCCGTCGGGCAGTTCGCGCGGCAACAGAAAGAGCGACACGCCCTTCATGCCGGGGGTGTCGCCGCGCCGGGCAAGGACAAGCGCCAGGCCGGCATCGGGGTTGGAGCAGAACCACTTGTCGCCAGTCAGCGCCCAGGTGCCGTCCGCGTTGGATTCGGCGCGCAAAGCGGTGTTGGCGATGTCGCTGCCGGCGCCCTGTTCGGTCATGAACATGGCACCCTGCCGCAGCGCGTCCAGGTCTGTGCTGGTCAGCGCGGGCAGGTAGCGTGCGACCATCTCGGGCGAGCCGAATTTGCGCAGCGTGCGCGCCAGGCTGTCGGTCATGTTGACCGGGCACATCAGACCGAATTCGGACTGCACGAAATAGAAGGTCAGCAGGTATTTCGCGGCCGGCGGCATGGGCGCGGGCCAGCCCAGCACGCCGGCGCGATGGCTCATCGCGGACAGGCCATAATCGCCGAAGGCGCGCTGCGCCATGGACCGATAGGCAGGGTGGTATTCGATGTGCTGCACGTCTTCGCCGCGGCGGTTGCGGTGGTGCAGAACGGGTGGGTTGCGGTCGGCCAAGGCGGCCTCTTCGTCCAGCGCGCCGCCGACCAGGGCGCCGAGTGCCACCAGATGCGGTTCAAGATGCGCGTGCAGATCGGGCGGCAGGTGGTGTCGTGCCATGGCCGCGCCCCAGGGGTCGGCGTGGAAGAAGTTCATGCCGCGGGAATCGGGGACGGCGGCGGCGCCTTGGGGCGAGATGTGCATGGGCCATCGTGGCGCGCCGCCTCATCGCAGGCAATCGAATTGCCCTGCGAGTGGCTTTGAGTTTATCTCAATACATGTCCACCCCACCCTCTCTCAACGCCATTCGCGCCTTCGAGGCGGCGGCGCGCCACGGCGGCATTTCACGCGCGGCGGACGAACTGCACGTCACCCCCGGTGCCGTATCGCGCCAGGTGAAGGAATTGGAAGCGGCACTTGGCGTGCCGTTGTTCGAGCGCCTGCCGGGCGGCTTGCGCCCAACCGCCGCCGGCACTGCCTTGGCGGAGGCCGCCAGCCAGGGTCTCGCGGCCATCAGCGCTGGCGTGGCCGCCGTGCGCGCGCGGCCCTCGCGGCGGCGGCTTTCGGTCGGAGTCTATTCTGCCTTCGCGCAGTGCTGGCTGGTGCCACGCTGGGCGCGCTTCGCCGATGCGCATCCCGATATCGAACTGGCGCTGACCACCACCCGAGAGGCTGCGGATCTCCGCCCCGAACGCTTCGACGTGACCATTCTGGTGACCGATCGGCGCCATTGGCCAGGCCATGCGCTGCACCGCCTGTTGCCGATCGAGACCACGCCGGTCATGGCGCCTGGCCCCATGCCTGACTTGCGCCGGGCGCGGCTTCTGCATGCCAAGCCGCGCCCGCAGGATTGGGCGCGCTGGCTGGAATCGGCTGGGCTGCGCGGCGTGTCTGCATTGGCGGGCCCAAGCTTTGAGAGCATCACACTGGCTTCGGCCGCCGCCGCGCAGGGACTTGGCGTCGCGATGGGTATTCGCTGCCTGCTTGCCGAAGACTTGGCCAGCGGGCGGCTGGTCGCGCCCTTCGCGCATCGCCGGCTGTCGCGCCATTGGTTCACCATGGCGCATGCCGCGCATCGCGGGCGCGAACCCGCCATTGCGGCCTTTGCCGCCTGGGCCTTGGCCGAGGTCGGTTGAGTTTTCCGCAAGGCTTTACGTCACCACCGCACCGGGCGCAGCCTGCACTCATGCCCAAGCTGCCACCAGGCGCGCTGGTGATCCTGATCGCCACCGCCACCATGCTATCGATCGCGATGGGGCTGCGGCAATCGCTTGGCATTTTCATGCCCGCGGTGACGCGCGATGTTGCGATTGCGGTGGCGGATTTCACGCTGGCGATCGCGGTGCAGAACCTGGTCTGGGGCGTGGCGCAACCCTTCGCGGGCGCGCTTGTGGTGCGCGTGGGATTCCGCCCGATCATGGTCGCGACGGCCGTGTTGTATGTCGTGGGGCTGGTGGTGTTTGCGCTGGCGGGTGGTGCGCTCGGCGTGATGCTGGGTGCGGGCGTGCTGCTGGGGCTGGCGCTGGCGGGCACGGCATCGGCGATGGCGATGGCGGTCGCGTCGCGGCCAGTTCCGGTTGCGGTACGCAGCACGGTGCTGGGCATGGTCTCGGCCGCGGGGTCGCTCGGCGCGTTGATCGCGGCACCGCTCGGGCAGTTGCTGTTGGAAGGCTATGGCTGGCGCGCAGCCGCCTGGGGTTTTGTGGTGCTGGCGCTGTTCATGCTGCCTGCGGCGTGGTTTGCGGGGCGTGTGGACCAGGTGACGCTGCCAGCGGCATCCGCGCAGCAGGATGGCAATGCGCGGCAGATGCTGGGCCGCGCGGCGCGGCATCCGGGCTTCGTCGTGATGGTGATTGCGTATTTCGTCTGCGGCTTGCAGTTGGTGTTTTTGACCACCCATCTACCGTCCTACCTGGTGCTGTGTGGCATGGACCCGATGCTGGGTGCGAAGGCGCTGGCGACCATCGGGTTGTTCAATGTGCTGGGCAGTTTGGGCGCGGGATGGCTGGGACAGCGCGTGTCGAAGACATTGCTGCTGGGTGGCATCTACATCCTGCGATCGCTGGTGCTGCTGTGGTATTTCGCGACACCGCCCACGCCGGAATCCACCTTGGTTTTCGCGGCGTTCATGGGGCTGTTGTGGTTGGCCGTGGCGCCGCTGGTGGCAGGCGCTGTGGGCGAGATGTTCGGCCTGCGATGGCAGCCGATGTTGCAGGGTGTCGCATTCTTTTCGCACCAGTTGGGCAGTTTTGTCGGTGCTTTTGGTGGCGGGTTGTTGTTCGACGCGCTGGGCGATTACGGCCTGGCGGTGCAGCTGGGTGTGGGCATGGGCCTGGCTGCGGGAGCGGCGCAGGTGATCGCGGCGACGGGCGGTCGTGGCGGGCGGCTCGCCACACGGTGAATCCGGCGCCATGCTGCGCGCGGAGGAACCGCGCATGACATGGCAACCGAGCGCCCGCTATCCGGACCCCGCGGTCCGTGTGCTGGACCCTTCCTTCAAGCGATACGTGACGGTGCTGGCGGCGGTGGAGCGGCTGCACACCGGCACGCGTTGGGGCGAGGGGCCGGTGTGGTTTGGTGATCATCGTTGCCTGCTGTGGTCCGACATTCCGAATGACCGCATGCTGCGTTGGGATGAGGAGAGTGGTGCGGTCACCACGTTTCGCACCGGCGGGCATTCCAATGGCAGCACGCGCGATCGCGAAGGGCGGTTGGTCACTTGCGAACATTCGGGCCTGCGCGTGGTGCGCACCGAACATGATGGGCGCCTGACGGTGCTGTGCGATGGCTTTGACGGCAAGCGGTTGAACGCGCCGAATGATGTGGTGGTCGCGCGTGATGGATC
>JAAFHD010000396.1:2536-3694 GCA_013298245.1 Alphaproteobacteria bacterium | reverse complement strand
CGGCGCCAACACCGGGCGCGGCGGCGGCGGCGCGAATGCGAGCCCAGGCGGCGGCGGCCCTTGCAGGGGCACGCGGTTGGGCAGCACCGGCCGGCCGCCAAAGGCCCCGCCCGGCACGGCGGTGGCCGCACCCCAATTGGCAAAGGCCGGCGGCGGCAGGCGCCCAGGCCCTCCGGCCCAGCGCGGCCCCAGGGCCAGGTGGTCGCGCACCGCGTGGGCGTTCACCCGCTGCACATAGCCGGGCGAGAAACGCCGCCATGGCCAGAAGGGTTCATGCGGCGCCAGTGGCGCCCAGGCGATGGGGCGCGGGCCGCCGCGCCACCCCGGCGGGCCGAAGAAACCCACCACGGCCGGGGTGAAAACCGGCCAGGGGCGCAGCACCACCACCGGCGCCACGATGACCGGCGCCCAGGCCCAGGCGCCGCTGTATTCGAACCATCGGCCATAATGCGATGTGGCGAAGCCCCAGGGTGCGCTGTCGCGCCAGGTCCAGCCCCAGGGGTCGGTCCAGCGCCAATTGCCGTCGCGGAAGGGCGCCCAGCCGGCGGGGACCTCGGGGCGCCAGATGTCGCCGTATTCAGGGTGGCGGGACCAGGTGCCGAACTCGGAAAGCTGCCGTCCGCCGGGCATCAGTGCTACGGAGCCTGGCACTTCGCCACCTTTCGGTTCCTGTGCCAGCGCCCAGCGCAGCAGGGGGCCGGGTTCGGGGGCGGGGGCCAGCGCCGGTTCGCCGTCCAGCGCCAGGGCCTGGCCGCCCGGCACCGCGATGCGCTGGCCATCGGGCAGCACCCAGGCCGCCTGGCCGGTATGGGCGATCAGGCGGGATGGCGCGCCCTCGGCGCCGGCTTCGATCGCATAGCGGCCGGGTTTCAGGATTTCGGCGATGCCGCGCGGGGTGGTGATGGCCAGGCGGTCATCGGGTGCCAGCGCGCGCACCAGCAGGGCCAGGGCGCCTTGGGGAAGGGTGGCTTCGGCGGCCTGGTCGTCAAGGCGCGGCCATTCGAGATTGGTGTTGCCATCCAGCGCGATGGTGGTGCCGGGCAGTTCCAAAAGGGCGCGGCTGCGGGGTTCGGTCCAGAAGGCGCTGCCGGTGGCGACGGCCATGTTCTGCTCGGCCGCCTGCCAGGGGTCCTGGCCAGGATCGCGGGCGGAAACCGG
>JAAFHD010000396.1:0-2526 GCA_013298245.1 Alphaproteobacteria bacterium | reverse complement strand
CCGGACAGCACCGCCAGGCGGCCAACGCGCGCGGGCGGGTCGGGCAGGGGCGCTTCTTCGCCCGGCGCGGCGGCGGGGGGCGGGGGGAAGCCCGGCTTGGTATCGGCCTGCGCCAGCGCCGGCCAGGGCAGCAGCGCACCAGCGGCGAGCAGCGCGATCAAGCGTGTGGCGGCGGGCATGGCGGCCTCCGGGGCTCCCGCGGGGGCGGGGATGGGTCGATATCAGCGCACCGGATTTGGGTGGAATGAAGGCGATGGCCGCCCTGCATGACAAAAGCATGACCACGCCATGCGCCGGTCTCGCTTGCCTTGCTTGGCCATTCAGCGCTGAGCTGCGGCTGGCCGGGATATTCCCGGCAAGGACAACCATCATGAAGACGCTTCTGGCCTGCCTGTTTGCTGGCGCGCTGGCCTGGCTTTCGCCCAGTGCCGGCGCGGTGGGCTTCGCCATGCTGCAAATCGCCGATGGCGCGGAGCCGGCACTGGAGGTCGGCATCTGGTACCCCAGCGACGCCGCCACCCGCCCCACGCAGATCGGGCTGCTGTCGCAGGATGTCGCGATGGGGGCGCCCGCCGCCCGGCGGGGCATGGCGCTGGTCGTGCTGTCGCACGGCAATGGCGGCAATGCCATGAGCCATGCGCAGACCGCGCTGGCGCTGGCGCAGGCAGGCTTCGTGGTGGCCGCGCCCACGCATACCGGGGACAACCACCGCGACCAGTCGCGCGCGGCGGATATCGGCGGGCGCACGCGCCACCTGGTGGCGGTGATCGACCACATGGTGCAGCGATGGTCACCGGGTGCGGTGGATGCGGGGCGCGTGGGCGCCTTCGGGTTTTCCAGCGGCGGGTTGACGGTGCTGGCGGCGGCCGGCGCGGTGCCTGACCTGTCGCTGATCGGGCCGCATTGCGCGGAACATCCGCGGATGTATGCGTGCCAGGTGCTGGGCCAGGTGAATATCGGCACGCTGCCCGCGCAGATTTTCATGCGTGACGCGCGGCTGCGCGTGCTGGTGGTGGCGGCACCGGCGCTGGGCTTCACCTTCACGCCGGCGGCGCTGGCCGCGGTGACGATGCCGGTGCAGTTCTGGGAAGCGTCGGACGATGCCATCCTGCCGCCGCGCCTTTATGCCGACCCGGTGCGAACGGGCCTGCCGCGCCCGCCCGAGGCGCATGTGGCCGAACGCGCCGGGCATTTCGATTTCATGGGGCCGTGCTCGGAGGCGCTGGCGCGGGCGGCGCCGGCGATCTGCACGAGTGCGCCGGGCTTTGACCGCGCGGCGTTCCAGGCGCGGTTCAATGCGGAGGTGGTGCGGTTTTTGACGGCGGCGTTGGGGCGTTGAGGGGCGTAGGGAGGAAGACCGGCAAATGGCTTGGAGCATGGCTGCGCGGCGGGGAAAACTCGCCGCACCGCTCCGCCGCTTTTGCATGCGCCATTGCGCACCGCCGCATGCACCTTGAGGCGCACTTCACCGACACGATTGGACTGAAGCCTATTGACAAGCCATTGGCAACGCGACATCCTGCGTCAGCAGGCGGTCACACATATTGAATGTCCTTAGGACATTCAATATGTGTGACTTACAAAATACGTTAAATCAATGGTATATATCGATTGACAAAGTAGTATGGCAAATGCTAATGTCCTTAGGACATTAGCATTTGCCATATACAATGAAGCTCATCGATGCAATCAAAGCCAGCGTCAGGCATCTCGGCGTTCCAGTCGTCGCCTGGTTCGACGTGGAGCAGCTGCTTCGCAGGCTCTGCCGAGCTGGCGAATTCCAAGGCGTGTCCCTCAGGCAACGGTCGCGCATTCTGTCCCCCCGCACCGTGTCCATGCTGCGCAGCCAACTCGTGGATGATCGTTTGGCGGGGGACAGTTCCTATACCCAGGCAGAAGCTGGCGAGCGCTTTCTGAGCGAAATGGCGGCGGTCGAGAACCAGAAGCTCCTGATCTCCGACCCCGATTTCCCCAATACTCTGTGGCGCGTGGCCGGCATCCCTGATGGCACAGCGGAGGACATCTGTTGCCTTGCCGACCCCTGGGCCTATGTTTCCCACCTCTCCGCGATGCAGCAATGGGGCCTGACCATCCGCATCCCGGAAGCGCTGCATGTGACCCGACCCGAGCAGGCGCTCTGGCGGACCCGGGCAAAAGCGGAAATCCAGCAGGAGTACAGCGCGCTCGCGCCCGGAGAGACCGCGCCAAGACCGCGGCCGCGCATCGGTTTTCCAGGGAAGGTGCGCAAACGCACGCTATGGCTGCATGAGCCAAGCTACGTCGGGCGGGTGGTCGCCGTCCCCGACAGCTTCGCCCGGCTGGCGACGATCGGGCAGACTTTCCTGGATACACTGCGCGAGCCCAACCTCTGCGGCGGCATGCGGCATGTGCTGGAGGTGTGGGAAGAGCACGCCCCCACACATCTCGACAGCATCATCGAAACGATGAACCTGCCGGACCTGCACACGACCAAGATCGCCTTTGTCCGCGCGGGCTATATCCTCACCGAACGGCTCGGCATCGAGG
>JAAFHD010000395.1 GCA_013298245.1 Alphaproteobacteria bacterium | reverse complement strand
CACCGCCAGCGCAATATTGTCCCGCACCGAGCGGTTCAGCAGCACATTCTCCTGCAACACCACGCCCACCTGCCGCCGCAGCCAGGCCGGGTCCACCAGCGCCAGGTCCACGCCATCCACCAGCACCCGCCCAGCCTCCGGCGCATGCAGCCGCTGCAACAGCTTTGTCAGTGTGCTCTTGCCCGACCCCGATGGCCCCACAATCCCCAACACCTGCCCGGCCGGGATATCCAGGTTGATCCCCTCCAGCACCCGCGGCCCATCCAGCCGATACCGGAAGGACACATGCTCCAGCCGGATATGCCCGCGCACCGGCGGCGGCGAGGCACGCCCAGCACCACCCGTCGGCTCCGGCGCCGCATTCAGGATATCGCCCAGACGGTCCACCGACACACGAAACTGCTGGAAATCCTGCCACAGCTGCGCCAGCCGCAGCACCGGCGCCGCCACCCGCCCGGCCAGCATGTTGAAGGCGATCAACTCGCCCACCGTCATGTCGCCATTGATCACCGCGCGCGCGCCAAACCATAGCACCGCAGCCGTGCCGAGCTTGCTGACCAGCTGCACCGCCTGGCCCGCCCAGGCGCCGAGATTCTGCGCCCTGAAGGTGGCCGAGACATAGGCCGCCAGCAGCTCCTCCCAGCGGTTCTGCATCCGCGGCTCGACCGCCATGGCCTTCACCGTTTCGACCGCCGACACACTCTCGACCAGGAAGGCCTGGCTTTCCGCGCCGCGGTTGAAGCGCTCCTCCACCCGCCGGCGCAGCACCGGCGTCACCAGCACCGAGATCAGCACATAGAGCGGGATGGTCAGCGCCACGATCAGCGTCAGCAGCGGGCTGTACATGAACATCACCGCGAAGAAGACGATGGCGAACACCACATCCAGCACCACCGTCAGCGCCGAGCCGGTCAGGAAGGCGCGGATATTCTCGAGCTCGCGCACCCGCGCGATGGTGTCGCCCACGCGGCGGTTCAGGAAGTAGTTTAGCGGCAGGGCGAGCGAATGCTGGAACAGTCGGCTGCCAAGCTCGACATCCACGCGGCTGGTGGTGTGCGACATGACGTAGTTGCGGATGCCATCGAGCAGGAACTCGAAGACGATCGTCACCACCAGCGCGAAGACGATGACATCGAGCGTCGACCAGGAGCGATGCACCAGCACCTTGTCGATGACGATCTGGAAGAAGATCGGCGTGATCAGCGCGACCAGTTGCAGGATGAAGGAGAGCAGCAGCACCTCGCCCAGCAGCCGGCGGTATTTCACCAGGCTGGGGAGGAACCATGAGAGATCGAAGCGCCGTGTCTCGCCCGCCAGCGACGCGCGGCTGGCGATGAGAATGATGGTGCCGGTCCAGTGTTCGATGAGCTCGTCGATGGAGAGTTTTTGCGGCTGAGCAGCGCCGGGGCGCAGGATCAGCGCGTCATCGCCGGCGACCTTGCCGAGGACGAACCACTCGCCATTGCGCGCCTGCGCGATGGCCGGCAGCGGCAGGTGCGCCAGGCGCTGCGGCTTGGCGTTGATGCGCCGGGCCTTGAGATCAATAGACTTGGCGGCGCGCAGGATGCGGGTCGCGTCATCGAGCTTGGCCGATGGCGCGAAGCGGTGCGTCAGCGTGGCGGGGTCCACGGGGTTACCGTGAAAGCCCGCCACGATGGCGAGTGCGGCCATGGCCGTTTCAGTGCTGCCCTGGGCGCGTTCGGAATCGAAGAACGGTGTCGCCGGGGCGGACATGCCGAGCGCTGACGGCGATCAGCGAGTGCCGTTGGTCATGGCCTGCATGGCGGCCTGGATATCTTCGGCTCGATCGAGGGCGAAAGCATCGTGGGCGGCAGCGGTCAGGACACGCTCCTGGGCCGCGGCGGCAACGACACACTGCACGGCAATGGCGGTGGCGATAGCCTTGATGGTGGCGACGGGGATGACTTGATCTTCGGCGCGCCGGGCAATGACGTGATCCAAGGGGCGGCCGGCCAGGATACGCTCTCCTTTGACACACTGGCCGTCACCGGCGGTGTGGCCGTGGACCTATCCAACTCAGCGGGTCAAAACACGCAAGGTGCTGGGACCGACACAATCATTGGTATCGAGCACGTCATCGGCGGCGATTTCGACGACACCATCACCGGCAGCACCGCCGCCAACCGGCTGTCCGGTGGCGATGGCGATGACAATCTCTCGGCCGGCGACGGCAATGACACGTTGGAGGGCGGGCGCGGCAATGATGTGCTGAACGGCGGTGCTGGGATCAACCTGGCCACCTATGCGCAATCCGCTGGGAGCGTCACCGTCAGCTTGGCCATGGCTCTTTCGCAAGATACGGGCGCGGCCGGGTCCGACACGCTGGTCGACATCCAGGACATCGAGGGATCTGGTCATTCCGATAGCCTGAGCGGCAACGCGCTGGCCAACCTTATCAGCGGCCTGGCAGGTGAAGATTTGCTGATCGGGGACGGCGGCAACGACACGTTGTTGGGCGGAACCGGCCACGACACACTGCTACCAGGCGCTGGCAGTGACAGCATTGATGGCGGTGAATGCTTCGATACGATCAGCTATGCCAGCGCTGCCGCCGGCGTCACGGTCAACCTTGGCGTGACCGGCGCCCAGAACACTGGCGGGAGCGACACTGATACCATCATTAATGTCGAAGCCATTATTGGTTCGGCCCATGGTGACGTGCTGACCGGCCACCTGGCCGCAAACACGCTGTTTGGCGGTTCTGGCAACGATAGCTTGTCAGGGCTGGACGGCGATGACGTCTTGGATGGCGGCACGGGCAATGACACCTTGTCCGGCGGTTCTGGTATCGACACGGCGACCTTTGCGTCGGCGGCCGCTGGCGTGACAGTCAGTCTAGCATTGACGGCGGTGCAGCACACAGGCGGCGCTGGGACCGACCTGCTGACATCGATCGAGAACCTGACCGGTGGTGCGATGAACGACGCCCTGGCGGGCGATGGACTGGCCAATCAGTTGTCCGGCGCCGAGGGTGATGATGTGCTGGACGGCGCGGCCGGCAACGACACATTGTTCGGTGGGGATGGTAATGACAGCCTCAATGGAGGAGCCGGTACGGACCGGATCGATGGCGGTGCAGGTGTGGATTGGGTCAGTTTCGTCGGTGCGACAGCAGCCATCCGCGTTTCGCTGCAGACCGGCATTGCCGCACAAGGTTCTGACGTAGACACTTTGTTGGGCGTCGAGAATATCCTTGGCTCACAGTTCGCCGACACGCTCGAAGGCGATCGCGTCGATGTGCAGGCGGGAGCGTCTGCCAGCAACAACCACCTCGATGGCGCATCGGGCGACGATATGCTGTTCGCTGGGGGCGGGCGTGACACATTGGTGGGCGGGGCGGGCATCGATACCGTCAGCTACAAGCATGTCTTGACAGGCATCTCAGGCAATCTGGCAACCCAAACTGTCGATAAAAAGCCCGCTGTGGATACCTTGTCGCTGGTTGAAAACCTTGAGGGCTCTGACTTCGTCGATACCTTGATCGGTGATGCGGGGGCCAACCGGCTTGTGGGCCATGCCGGCAATGATGTGCTGGAGGGCGGCGCTGGAAATGACACGCTGGTTGGCGGGGCTGGCCGTGACAAGGCGATATACGGGTCCATCCTGTCGACCGCGGCGACCTGGAATCGTGATGCGAGCGGGGCATGGGTGGTGCAGGCCGGCGCCCTGGGGACTGACCATGT
>JAAFHD010000394.1 GCA_013298245.1 Alphaproteobacteria bacterium | reverse complement strand
GCTCATCCATCAGCCGCGCGGCTTCCGTGGCCTCCGTGGCCAAGTGAACCTCCACGCCGCGGCGGCGCAGCAGGGCCGCCACCTCGTCCAGCACGTCCATTTCGCTGTCCATCACCAGAACGGACAAATCGCGCCGCAAAATCGGGTGCTTCAGCTGCGTCGCAGCCATCGGAGCAACCGACTTGGAAAGATTGGCCTTTGTGGAAATCGTGTTCATCGCGTGACCCTTCGTCTTCAGAAACTGCATTAAGAAAAACCCGCCAAGCTGTGACAAAATCTCAACACCGCCTGTGGCTTGGCCATAGTGATGAACGAATTGCTGTTGCCAGTGGTGCCGTGTTTTGTTGATAGTCCGCGACACAACGCCTCACGTGTCGTTGAATGTTGCGGAAAGGACGGCTGGGGGGCCGAGTTTCCACAGCAGACACGGCGGGGAGTTAATCCGAGATCTTAACCTCTGGGGGATAGAGGGATGGTTTCTTTGAATATGTCGGCCGCCGTTGCGGTCGCACCCGTTGTTCCGGCAGCCACGCTGCCCAACGTCGCCAATGATGTGGCCATCGGCCCCGTCATCCTGGTCGCCGATGACGAAGAACAACTCACAGGCGAGCTCTGCGACTATCTGGCACGCTATGGCCTGCAGCCGGTCCCGGTGCATACCTTCGCCGAATGCATGCAGGTGCTGACCACCCGCCAGGTGGACGCCATCGTGCTGGACCAGCGCTTCGGCCCGGTCGACACGCTGCCCTTGCTGCCGACTTTGCGCACGGTCACGCAGGCGCCCATCCTGATCCACACCGGCAACCGCGAGGAAGCGGACCGCGTGCTGGGCCTGGAACTCGGCGCCGATGACTTCCTGCTCAAGCCCGTCTCGGGCCGCGAATTGGTGGCGCGCCTGCGTGCCCGCCTGCGGTCCGCGCCGTTGCCCACGCCCGCCAACCTGGCGCCACCGCCGGCCGTCCAGATGGCACTGCCCATCCCGGCCCCGCCGGTCGCACCGGATGCCGGCTGGCGCATCGTGCCCGCCGAGCGCCGCGTCTACCGCCCCGATGGCACGGCCTTGCGCCTGACCACCGCGGAATTCGACACGCTGCACGCGCTGGCCGCCAAGGCCGGCGATGTCCGCTCCCGCGAGGACCTGACGCGCGCCGTCTTCCGCCGCACCTGGCGCCCCGGCGACCGGGCGGTGGATAACGCCGTGCTGCATCTGCGCCAGAAACTGTCGCACGATCTGGGCGAGGGCTGCATCGTGACGGTCCGCCAGCTCGGCTACGTCTTCACGGGTTTCCCAAAAACCTGACCCCGGGGCCACGGCCCCAAAACCCTTCGCCCCCCGAGGCGCGCCTGGCCTCTCCGCCCGCCCCCCCTTGGGCGGCGAGGCCAGGCATTGTCTTCAGCGCAGCTGGCTGACCGCGTGCCAGGCGCTGGCCACCGCACCTTCCTGCCAGCCCGGCAGCACGCTCATCCAATCACCGGCCAACACGACGCGGCCTTCGGCGCGCAGCAATTCCGGCAGCAGCCGCGCGCGGCTGGCCTCGCTCCATTCCGCCCAGGCGGCGCGCGCAAACGGCATCGCACCCCAGGCGACCGACACATCCGCACCCGCCACCCGCGCCAAATCCGGGTGCAGCGCCGCGGTCTCGCGCAGCACGGTCGCACGCCGTTCCGCCGGCGGCAGCGCCGCAAACCGATCCGCCCGCGCATTGTCCCAGATATAGGCGCCAACCAGCACGCCGTTCGGCGTGTGAAACCCCTCGGACGGGTACCACAGCTGGGTGGACAGCGTGCCCGGCAGCCAGGCGATGCCGCCATACAGGCCGTCGGCCTCCCAGAACCGCGGCGCCTCGATGCCGAGTTTTCCCGCGTTCTCCTGCGGCACGGCGGACAGTGCTGCGCGGCGCGCGGATGACCAGCCCTCCAGCCCAGCGGCCAAAGTCGGGGGCAGGGCGCAGATGACCCATTGCGCGTCCTCCGCGCGGCCATCGGAAAGCCGCACCCGGCCGGCGCTGGGGTCGATGCCCGCCACGCGCGCGCCCAACCGCACTGTGCCGGCGGGCAATGCGGCGGCCAAGGCGCGCACGATCGCGTCCATCCCGCCCGTCGGCGCCAGCATCGTGGCGCTGTAGTTGATGCCCTCGGCGAAGGTCACGCCCTGCCAGATGCCGGGGGCCAGCAGGTCCTGCAACGCGATCGGCGTGCGCGGCTGGCCGGCTTCCATGCCCGGCGCGCGCGCCCAGCCGCCGCGCGGGCTGCCGCGCCAACGGCCATCGGGGGCGAGTGCGCCGAAGCCGCGCAGCAGCTCCGCCAGGCGCGCGGCCTCGGCTTCGGTGACGGGCTGGTCCAGCATGCCGGCACCCAGCGCCTTGATCGCCAATTCGGCGACGATGCCGCGCAGCGATGCGCGGGCCTCGCGCATCTCGCCAGGGCCCAGGCGCGTGGCCAGGTTTTCGTTGACCAGCACCTGCATGGGCACGGCGAATTCGCGCGCATAGCCCAGCACCGCGGCATGGTGCGCGGGGATGCGCGCCGGCCCCGCATTGAAGTGCAGCCCGGGCGAAAAACCCACGCGCTGGCCATCGGGCAGCACATCGCCGCCGCGCAGGGTCAGGCTGCGGCCACCGATGCGCTGATCGGCCTCCAGCACGGTCACATTGGCGCCAGCGCGGTGCAGTTCCAGCGCGGCGACCAGGCCCGCGACGCCGGCGCCCAGCACCAGAACCCGCTGCCCCGCCATGCGCGGCAGGGCAGGGCGCGCGCCCGCTGCACCCACCGGGCGCATCGCCGCCAGCACCGTGAGTGCCGCTGTCGCACCACCAGCCAACGCCGCGCGCGCCAGCCATTCCCTGCGTGTTTCCATGGCCACGATCCTGCGACGCCGCGCCCGCGCCTCGCAAGCCACTTGGCGGCGAGCACCGCCATGGTGCAGCCTGCCAATAACGGAGGAAGACAGAATGCCACCAACCCGCCGCGCCCTGCTGGCAGCGCCCGCGCTTTTGGCGCTGCCCGCCCATGCGCAGGAGGGTTTCCCCGCGCGTCCCGTGCGCATGATCGTGCCCTTCCCGCCGGGCCAGGCGGCGGATGTGTTTGCGCGCCTGGTGGCCGATGAATTGTCGCGCCGCTGGCCGCAGCGGGTGCTGGTGGAAAACCGCGCCGGTGGCGCGGGTGCCTTGGGCATGGAGGCCGTCGCGCGCGCGGCCGCGGATGGCTACACGCTCGGCATCGGCACATCCGGCACGCTGGGCGTGAACCCAGCGGTGGTGCCGCGCCTGCCCTATGATCCGGAGCGGGATTTCGCGCCGGTGACCAATATTTTCGTGGTGCCGCTGCTGGTCATCACCAACCCGGGTTTCGCGCCGCAGAACATCCAGGCGCTGGTGGAATACATCCGCGCCAATCCGGGCCAGACCTTTGCCTCGGCCGGGCCGGCGACAGCGCAGCACATGACCGCCGAGATGTTCGCGCATCGCGCCGGTTTGCGCATGCAGCACGTGCCGTATCGCGGATCAGGCCCGGCGATTGCGGACCTGATCGCGGGCAATGTGCAGTTGATGTTCGACAGCACGGCCAGCGCCTTGCCGCATGTGCGATCTGGCCGCGTGCGCGCGCTGGCCATCACCACCGCCTACCGCATGGCCGCGCTGCCGGACGTGCCGACGGTGGCGGAGACTGTCATCCCCGGTTTTTCTGGCGCCGGCTGGTCGGGCAT
>JAAFHD010000393.1 GCA_013298245.1 Alphaproteobacteria bacterium | reverse complement strand
CACTTCCACCACCAAGCGCTTGTCCATTGCGTGCTTCCGCTGATGCGCAGCGCTGTAGTTGGGCGCATGGGCGGGCCATGGAATACCCAGCACGTCACCGTCGGCGAACCTACATCGGATTTCATCGTGCTCAGCGCGCGGCAGACACTCGGGCGCGTGACGGGATCAGCAGTGCGCGCAACATCCCCAGATGCAGCGCGATGAAGGCCGGCACGCCGAACTGCGGCAGCAACCCGAGCCGCGCCACATCAGGGTTCGCGCCATAGAAGGCCGCCAGGTGCATCACCCCCAGCACCAGCACATGCCCAAGGTCCAGCAGGCCCAGCGCATTCCACGCGATCAGCGCGCGCCGGTTTTCCGCCTGGCCGGTGGCCAGCAGCAACAGCCCCAGCGCGCCCACCGCAATATCGCCCAGTGCGGCGGACCAGAAAAACGCCGGCGGCAACCCGCCCGCCAGGCCCATCGCCAAGAGCCCCGCGCCAAAAATGATGCGCCAGGGCGAGACCGACAGCGCCACCCACCCCGGCACGCCGCGCAAACCCCAGATGGACCAGCCGCCGAGCCATATCACCATGCCCAGGATCATCGCGGGGCGGGCGAAGAACACCTGTTCGCGCAGTGCGGCCAGCGCGGGCAGATGCGCGTTGATCAGCCCGATGGCAAAGCCCACGGCCAGCACCGGAATGCCGGCCGCCAGCCCCGCCCGGCGCAACGCCCAGGCCAGGTGCAGCGCGAAGCCCACGCCCAGGATTTCGATGACCAGCAGGATGGAATGCGTCACGTTGGGTGGTCCTTGTCAGTGTGGCCCGGCGTTGATATGATGATCATAATATAAAAGCCCGTCAAAGCCTTTCGGAGCCTCGAGATGGTTCGATACAAACCCGGCCGCGCGGCCGAGACCCATGCGCGGATCGTCGAGCAGGCGTCCGCGATGATGCGCGAACGCGGCCTGGCGGGTGCGTCGGTGGCGGAGGTGATGCGCGCCGCAGGCCTGACGGTCGGCGGCTTCTACGCCCAATTCCCCGACAAGGACGCAATGCTGGCCGAGGCAATGGAGCACGCTCTCCAGCCCAGCCTGGCGCGGTTCCGCTTCCTGGTGGACCGCGTGCCTGGCGGTGTCGCGGAAAAATACCTGTCGGATGAACGCGTGGCCGATGTCGCGGGCGGCTGCGTCGCGGCCGCGCTGGCGGGCGAATTGCACCGCGCAGCACCTCCGGTGCGCGAGGCCTTCGCCACCGGTGCTGCCGCCTGCGCCGAGACCCTGGGCGATGCCGGCTGGGCGCGCCTGGCGCTGCTGGTCGGTGCCATGGCGTTGCTGCGCGCCATGCCCGAAGGGCCGGCGCGCCAGGCGTTGCGCGAGCAGGCCATCAGCGCTTACGCGCGAATCGCGGATTGATCGCAGTCTTTCCTTTCAATCGGCGCGTGGGCGGGATATTCTCCGCCCATGGATGAAATCGACCGCAAGATCGCCATCGCGGTGCAACAGGATGGCGCGGCGGGCCTGGCGGAGCTGTCGAAGATCGCGGGCCTGTCGGTCTCCGCGACGGCAGAACGCCAGAAGCGCCTGGAGGAACGCGGCATCATCCGCGGCTGGCACGCAGCGCTGGCGCCGGCCGAGGTGGGCTGCCCGCTGTTGGCCTTCGTGCGCCTGGCGCTGAAACCCGGCGAGCATGACGCGTCCTTCCGCGCGGCGATGGCGGACCACCCGGCGGTGCTGGAATGCCACCACATGACCGGCAACTGGTCATACCTGCTGAAGCTGCGGCTGGCGGATATGGCGGCGCTGGAGGAATTCACCTCGGCCGAATTGCGCAGCCTGCCGGGGCTGGAGCGGCTGGCGGTGGATGTGGCGCTGTCGTCGATCAAGGAGACGCATTTGCTGCCAGTGGCACCCGCGCCGCCTGAGGAGGAGTAGCGGGGCGCGCCTGCCCGCGCGATAAGCGCGGCATGGCAACCAACACCCGTATTGATGACGCGCGCCTGTGGTCGGCGCTGATGTCCATGGCCGAGATTGGCGCGACGCCCAAGGGCGGCGTGAAGCGCCTGACGCTGACCGATGTGGATCGCGCTGGGCGCGACCGTTTTCGCGCTTGGTGCGAGGCGTTGGGCTTGTCGGTACGCGTGGATGCAATCGGCAACATGTTCGCCCGCCGCGAGGGGCGCGACCCCGCGCGCCCGCCCGTGCTGATGGGCAGCCATTTGGACAGCCAGCCATCGGGCGGGAAGTTCGATGGCGCGCTGGGCGTGATTGCGGGCTTGGAAGTGATGCGCACGCTGCACGAACACGCCATCCAGACCGAAGCACCCATAGAACTGGTCAACTGGACCGATGAGGAAGGCAGCCGCTTCGGCCATTCGCTGATGGGCAGCGGCACCTGGGCCGGGATTTTCCCGCTGGAAAAGACCTATGGGTTGCGCGACGCCGATGGCGTGCGCGTGGAGGATGCGCTGGATGCCATCGGCTATCGCGGCCCCGAGCCCGCGCGTCCCTTCGCGGCCGACAGCTATTTCGAACTGCATATCGAACAGGGGCCGATCCTGGAACGCGAGGCCCGCACGATCGGCATCGTCACCGGTGCGCAGGCGCAGATCTGGTACGACGCGGTGATCACCGGCCAGGACGCGCATGCCGGCACCACGCCGCCCTCGGCGCGGCGCGATGCGCTGGTGTCGATGGCGCGCATCGTGGAGTTGGTGGACCGCATCATGCGCGCCCGCGGCGATGATGGGCGCGGCACGGTGGGCTTCGTGCAGGTGGGGCCGAACAGCCGCAATGTGGTGCCCGGAGAGGTGCGGTTTTCCATCGAATTCCGCCACCCCGACTTCGCCGAAGTGCAGAAGATGGCCGCTGAAATGACCGCGGCGGCCGATGCCCTGGCCGCCCCCTGCCGCCTGGAGCTGACCGAACTTTTCCGCCTGGACGCGCAGCCCTTCGACCCCGCCTGCATCGGCCTGGTGCGCGACGCCGCCCAGCGCCTGAACCTGCCGGCGCGCGAGATCGTCTCGGGCGCGGGCCACGACGCCGTCTATGTCGCGCGCCACATCCCCACCGCGATGATCTTCACGCCCTGCAAGGACGGCCTCTCGCACAACGAGGCCGAGAGCATCGAACCGCACGAAGCCGCCGCCGGCGCGCAGGTGCTGTTCGAAGCCGTGCTGGCCCGCGCCAACCGCGCCTTGTGAAGCGCGCCGCCGCGATCCTGGCGCTGGCGGGAATCGCGCTGGCGGTCTTCCTGATCTGGCAACATGACGCGGGTGCGGTGTGGCGCGCCTTTGCGTTGGTGGGGTGGGGGCTGGTGGCGGTGGTCATCATCCGCCTCGGCATCCTGACCATGTGCGGCCATGGCTGGTGGCTGCTGGTGCGCGGCATGACGGCGCTGCGCTGGCGCGCCTTCGTGCAGGTGCGCATCGTGCGCGAGGCGGTGAATGTGCTGCTGCCCGTGGCGTCCGTGGGTGGTGAGATCGTGGGCGCGCGCCTCATCACCTTGAAGGGCCTGCCGGTGGGCCTGGCCGCCGCCTCCGGCATGGCCGACCTGCTGATCCAGACCGCCTGCCAGGTCGCGTTCACGCTGATGGGCCTGGCGCTGCTGGCGGCCTGGTTCGACGCCGGGCCGGTGGTCGAATTCGCGCTGTGGGGCGTGTCGATCGCCGCCCTCGGCCTGACCGGTTTCTTCGTCTTCCAGCGCAGCGGCGCGGCCGGCCGCGT
>JAAFHD010000392.1 GCA_013298245.1 Alphaproteobacteria bacterium | reverse complement strand
CGCGCCTGCCACCACGCCGGCCCCCTTGCGCGAACAAATCCGCCAGGCCGTCGCGCGCGCTGCCCAGGATGTGGATACGGGCCGCGCGCTGACCACCACCGGCAGCCCGCTGGCCTATCTGGATGGCGAGGCTTTCGCGCGTTTTGTGGCCGAGGACCAGGCACGGCTGGTCGCCGTCGCGCGCCGCATCGGGCGCGTCGAATAGTCAGCCCTTGTAGCGCCGCCCCAGCAGCAGTTCGGCGCCATCCGGGCCGACCGCTTCTTCATGCAGCGCATCGATCGGCAGTTCGAAGAGTTCGCCCGGGCCGCAATCCTGCACAGCGCCGCCCGGTTCCACCACGCGAAACCGCCCGCGCAGCACCAGCCCGCGCGCATCCCAGGCGTGCTGGTGTTCGGGCAGCGCGTTGCCGGGCGCAATCTCGCGGCGGAAGATTTCGCTGAAGCCGTCGCGGCGCAGCGCGGCTTCGAAGGTCTCGGCGTCCATGCGCGCAGCGTAGCAAGGCGCGGCGTTGGCTCAAGCCTCGTCGCGCGCCAGCGACAGCACCAGGCGGCGCAGCCAGGCGTGCCCGGCATCCGCCTCGAAGCGCCGGTGGAAGACCAGCGAGAGGCGGGTGTGGCGCACATCCACCGGCAATTCGCGCAGCGCCAGGCCGTGCGCGGCGGCCAGGGCGCGCGCCAGCCTGGCCGACAGGGTCATCACCATGTCGGTGCGCTTCAGCGCCTCCGGCACGGCCGAGAGATGCGCGATCACGCCACCCAAGCGGCGCGGGTGGCCGGCCGCGCGCAGCGGCTCATCCAACGCGCCATCGCGCGAGCCATTGGGCGAATGCAGCAGGTGCGGGAAGGCGGTGAAACGTGCCAGATCCAGCGCGCCATCGGCCAGCGGATGACCGGCGCGCATCAGCACCAGGAAGGCTTCGGGCAGCAGCCGCAACCGGGTGTAGATGGCCGTGGGTTCGGGCAGCACGCCGATGGCGAATTGCGCCGCACCTGATTCCAGTGCTGCCATGTGGTTGGTGCGGTCCGCGTGCCCGATCGCCAGCAGCACGCCCGGCGCTTCGCGCGCGCAGTGTTCCAGCAGCCGCGGCGCCAGCACGGCCTCGGCGTATTCGCTCATGCTGATGGGGAAGACGCGTTTGCTGGTCGCGGGGTCGAAGGGCGCGGTGGAGGCCAAGGTTTCCGCCAGGCGGTCCAGCGCATCGGCCACCGGCCCCATCAGGTTCAGCGCCAAGGCCGTGGGTTCCACGCCGCCTGGCCGGCGCAGGAACAGCTCATCGCCCAAGGCCGCGCGCAGCCGCGCCAGCGCGTTGGAGACCGCCGGCTGCGACAGGTGCAGCCGTTCGGCCGCGCGCGTCACGTGGCGTTCGCGTGCCACCGCGTCGAAGACGCGCAGCAGGTTCAGGTCCAGGCCATCCAATCCATTCATGGCGTCAATGATGGTGATCCCGGATGAGCGTTGGAAGCCCCGCGCGGGCCGCGCCACAACACGGCATCGAAACCTTCAAGGAGATGAAGCGATGCAAAAAGATCCCGCCGCTTATGGTGCATTGGTGCTGCGGCTGTCGTTGGGCCTGGTGCTGCTCGCGCATGGGTTGTGGCTGAAGATCGGCGTGTTCGGACTGGCCGGCACGATGGGGTATTTCGGGTCGATTGGTTATCCACCGGTGCTGGGTGCTGTGGTCGCGCTGGGTGAAACTGCGGCGGGCCTGGCGCTGGTGCTGGGCGTGCTTGTGCGGCCGGCGGCGCTGGCGGTGCTGCCGATTTTGCTGGGGGCCACCTGGCAGCATGCAGGCAATGGCTGGCTGTTCACAGCCTCGGGCGGCGGGTGGGAATTCCCGGCCTTCCTGGCGGCGGCCGCGCTGGCGCAGGCGCTGCTGGGGGCGGGGGCGCATGCCTGGCGCCCGGCGGTGCTGGGGCGGGTGTTGCCGGCCTGGGCTTGACAGCCCTGTGGACGATTCGTTCACAGAATAATGCACATGCGGAAGGTTTCGACTCGGGCCTTGCCGCTTGACTCCGAGTCGCGCACACGCGGCGCATGGCACACGCCGCGGTTGCGCCAAGTCTCGCGATGCACCCGCCCAAGCCCATCCGGGCTGGGCGGTTTTCGCTGGCGGGCGCATGGCGCGCGACCATCGGTGCGCAGCAAGGCCGCCTCGCGCTGTGGTTGCCGGTGGCGATGGCCGCCGGAATCCTGCTGTATTTCCTGCCGCGCGAGGAACCCGCCTTCCACTGGTGGTTCGCCTTCGCGCCACCGCTGATCATCGCGCTGGCCCTGGCGCCGCGCTGGCCCGGCATGGCCTGGTTCGCCGGCATTATCGCAGCACTGGGCCTGGGCTTCACTTTGGCGGCCTGGGCCGCCGCGCGCGCGCCCGCGCCGCTGGAATTGCCGCGCACAGCGCTGGTGTTCGAAGGCCTGGTGACGGATGTGGACCGCCTGCCTGAAGGCCTGCGCGTCACGCTGTCCGGCGCGGTGTGGCCTGGTGCGGCGGGGCCGGCGCAGCGCCATCTCCGCATTCGCCTGCGCGCCGATGACGCGCTGCGGCCCGAACCCGGCCAGCGCATCGCCATGCGCGCGCTGGTGCGCGGGCCATCCGCGCCGTCGCAGCCAGGGGCCTGGGATTTCCAGCGCGCGGCGTGGTTTTCCGGCCTGGGTGGTTCTGGCTTCGCGCTGGGCCCGGCGCGGCTGTTGGAAGGGCAGGGCGCGGCGCCGCCCTTATCCGCCACGCGCAGCGCGATGGAGGCCCGCGTCACCGCGGCCCTGCCAGGCGCCACCGGCGCCATCGCGGCCGCGCTGATCACCGGCGGGCAATCCGCCATTCCGCCGGCCGAAATGGCGGCGATGCGGGATTCCGGCCTGGCGCATCTGCTATCCGTCTCCGGCCTGCACATCGCCATCGTGATGGGCCTGGTTTTCTTGTTGTTGCGCCCCCTGATGGCGTTGTGGCCATGGTTTGCGCTGCGCGTGGACACCAAGCTGGCGGCATCCTGCGCGGCCCTGGCCGCGGGCGGTTTCTACCTGGTGCTCACGGGCGCGGAGGTGCCGATGCAGCGCAGCTTCGCCATGGCCGCGCTGGTGACATTGGCGCTGCTGGCAGGGCGGCGCGCGATCACGCTGCGCGGGGTGGCGATCGCCGCCGTCATCGTGCTGGCGCTGAACCCGGCGGCGCTGCTGGGGCCGTCCTTCCAGATGAGTTTCGCGGCGGTGCTGGCGCTGGTCGCGGCGCATGATTGGGCGCGCGGTCGGTTCACGCGCAATGGCCCAAGCCCGTGGTGGCGCGCGCCGGCGATGGTGCTGGCGGGCGTGGTGCTGACATCGGTGATCGCGGGCTTGGCGACGCTGCCGATCGGCCTGGCGCATTTCGGCCGCGTGCAATGGTATGGCGTGCTGGCCAATGCGGTGGCGGTGCCGCTGACCAGCATGGTGATCATGCCCGCGGGCCTGACGGCGGCACTGGCGATGCCGCTGGGGCTGGAGGCGCTGCCGCTTTGGGTCATGGGCCTGGGGGTGGAGGGCGTGCTGGTGGTAGCGCGCTTTGTTGCGGCGCTGCCGGGTGCGGTATCGGCGGCGGTGCCATTGCCTGGCTGGGGCCTCGCGCTGTGCGGGCTTGGCATGGTGTGGCTGTGCCTGTGGCGCGGCTGGTTGCGCATGTTGGGCGTGCCGATGATGGCGGCGGCGATGGCATCGCCCTGGCTGGTCGCGGCCCCGGATGCGTTGAT
>JAAFHD010000391.1 GCA_013298245.1 Alphaproteobacteria bacterium | reverse complement strand
TGGTTTTCGGGTAGCTGGTGGGGACGCGGATGATCTCGAACACGCCTTCGGCCTTCAGCGCCTTGGCGGCTTCGATGGTCTCCACATCATCCGCTTCCAGCACCAGCTTCACGTCCAGCTTGGCGAGCGGGTAGTCCATCCGGCGCATGGAATGCACCAGGATCGGCAGCACCTCATGTTCCTTGTACATGGGCACCAGCACCGTATAGACGGGCAGATCTTCGGGCTTCAGCGCGGCCACTTCTTCTTCGGTGACGGACACGTCCACCGAATGATGCGCGCCCTTCCAGGTCAGCAGGAAGCGGAAGCCGAAGGACAGCAGATAGAACAGCGTGATGCCGGCCGAGAGCGTGATCAGCGTTGTCGTCGGCGCCAGGATCAGCGCCAGCAGCAACAGCATGCCGATCGCCCAACCCACGATGGCTTGTGGGGTGGTGATGACCTCCTTCGCGGAGAGTTCGGGCGTCGCGATATGCAGCGCCTCGCGCGCTTCCTGGTCGGCCAGCGTGTCGAAGCGCTTTTGCAGCGCCCACAGCACGTCGAACTTCGCGGTCACGGCCCAACCCAGCCGTTCATGCGGATAGCGGCGCATGGCCCAGGCCATGACATCGGGTGCTGCGGGGCGTTGCGCGGCCAGCAGCAACGCACCATTCGCGGCGCGCTTCCAAGGCAGCACACCGAGCGACAAATACGCATCGCGATCCGCCGCATCCAGCAGCGCCGGGTCGGGTGATTCGGCGATCAAATCGGCCAGCGGCAGGCCCGTGCTGGCCGCCGTGGCCAGCGCCCAGTCACGCGGGGAAATCGTGCCCTCCGCGACCAGCGCCTCACCGATCGTGGTGTTCCAATTGGTCGCGTTGTCACGCGCCTTCGCCAAGGCCGCAGCATCAAGACGCCCGCGCAGCATCAGCTGCGCGAGCGCCCCTTCTTCATCGGCTGAGGTCGTCAGCCCCATCGCATTCAGCTCCTGCGGCGGCGCAGGCGCAGAATGGCCCACAGCACGAGAAGTGCAAGCAATACCCACGCGGCGATGAACAGCTCATTGCGCCATTGCGACAGCAGCGATGTGCCGCCACCCAGCACACCGGCCGGCGCCGCCGTGCCGCTGCGGTCATCGGCCGAGGCCGGCGTCACCGCCCGGGTGTCAAACACCGCCGGCAGCGTCGCCCCATCCAGCACCGCGATATTGCCCGAGGACAGCACCGCCGGCGTGGTCAAGCTGCGCTCCTGGCCAGGCGAGAACCACAGCCCCGGCACGCCACCCGCCGCCGTCGCCAGCTGAATGACCGACAGCCCCGCCGCCGGCGAGATTTCCACCCGCGACTGGTTGCGTTCGTTCTGCAGCACCACGCGCCCAAGGTCAGCGCGCGTCAGCCCACTCGCCTGCAATTCGGCCGGCGCCGTACGGCTCAGCACAATGAACGGGCGGTCCAGCCGCGCACCGGCCGAAACCTCCAGCGCATGCGGCCGTGCATTGGCGCGGCTCAGCAGCAGCGCCAGGTTGGGGATGGAGGCCTGCGCTTCATTCGGCGGCAGGTCGATGCGCACCAGCGCGGGCCGGTCGCTCGGCACCCAGAAGCCGGAGAAATCCGTCGGCGCCGGCCAGCCATCGGCCAGCAGGATTTGCGAATTGCCACCCAGCTGGAACAGGAAGCTGCCATCGCAGGCCGGGCGGAAACCGATGCGCGCCAGGCGCAGCACCACGCGCATGCGGTGCTGGGTGAATTCGGCCGGCAGACGCATGGTCACGCCGTCCATCAGCACGCTGTCGCGATAGGTCTCGGACCAGATGATGCGGTCGCCCACGCGCAGTGTCGCGGAAATGGCGTTGCCCGGCGGCATGACGGGGCCACGGCCGAACAGGCGCAGCGCGACGGGGCGCTTGCCGGGCGGCAGATGCGTGAAGGGAATTTCGAATTCCATCACGCCTTCGGAGAAGATCTGCACTTCAGGGCGACCAATGCGCGCATCATTGAAGCTGATCGCCTCGATGCCCGCGGTGCCGGCTTGCAGTACGGTGCCGCCACTGGCCGCCGATGGCACGAAGCGCATGGTATTCGCCGCTTCCACCAACGCCCGCGCGGCGGAGGTATCGGCCACGCGCAACCGCGCGCCATCACTGCCCGCTTCCACCGACAACGGCGCGCCGCCACGGCCGATCACGATGCGCGCGCGCGGGTCACCGGACGCCGCCATCACCGGCCGCGCGCCACGGTTCACCAGCGCCACCGCCACGGTCAGCGCCGCTTCGATATCCTGCAAGGATGGTGCTGCGGGCAGCGAGATCAGCACATCGCCCACCAGGCGGCGCCACACGACGCCGACACCTTCATCACCCTCACCCTCCACGCGCAGGCGCGTGTCGGGGTGGATGTGGCTCCACACCGCCGGCGTGTCGTTGTCGAAGCACAGCACATCGCGTTGCAGCGCCTGGTCACCCTGGAAGCGGATGCGCAGGAAGTCGGTGCGCGACAATGCGGGCGGCACGGGGATGACGGTGTTGGCCTCACCCTCTCGGACCGGCACGGTGCCGATAGGCACGTCATTGGCGAAAATGGTCATCGACGACAGCGGGTCGAGCATCGGCGAGGGGTTCATCCGCAGCGACAATTCCGCGTTGCGCGGATTGGCCGGCATGGGGAAGAAGATCTCCTGCATGCCGCGCGAACCGCGCACGATCACGCCATCGGCGAAGCCCAGTTCGCGCAGCGAATTGGCCATGGTCTGACCGCTGACAAGAACCATTGCCGTCGCCAGACCGGCGAGAAAATGGCGCTTCCAACGCGGGGGGTGTCGCATCGCCCGATTCCTTCGTTCAACCTGCGCGTGAATCAACTCTGCGCGAGGATAGGTCGCAATCCTTCGCTCGTATATTCCAAAAACTGCGACATGTCTCCGGTAAAGAGAGGTTGAATTTTTGCAATGCATTCGCGCAATGGTTGTGGCGGGGCGCAACCTCCCGGCGCGGCCCGCATTGCGCTAACCTGCGCGCATGCTGCGTTCCATCCTGCTCGTCCTTGACGACACCCCCGGCGCCATCGCCGCGCGCGACACCGCCCTGGCCCTGGCCCGCCAACACGGCGCGCGCCTGACCATGGCGGTGCTGGCAGCCCATGCCTCGGCGCTGGAGGCCACGCCACTCGGCGCCGCCGCCTTCGCCGAACGGCGCGACGCGGTGCTGGCCGCGCGCCAGGCCGAAGAAAACGCGACGGTGATGGGCGCCGCCTATGCCGCCGCCGGCGCCACCGCTTTCGAATCCATCACCCTGGACGACGCACCCGAACCCGCCCTGCTGGCCGCCGGCCTGGGGCATGACCTGATCATCATCGGCCGCGATTCGACCCTGGGCCGCGAGGGCTGCGACGACGGCCTGGCACCCGCCATCCCGGCACTGGTCAAGGACGCCGCGCGCCCGCTGCTGGTGGTGCCACCTGGCTGGGCGGGCGGCGATGGCCCGGTGCTGGTCGGCCTTGGCGATTGCGCCCCCGCGCAGCGCACCTTGCAAGCCTTGGCCCAGCTTGGCCTGGCCGCCGGCCGCCGCGCCGTGGTGCAGGCGCCTGGCGCCGCGATGGCCACCGCCGCCGCCGGCTATCTCACCCTGCACGGCGCGACCGCCGAGGGCATCGCCATCGACACCCCCACCCCCGACCTGCTGCTGGCCGAAGCCCGCGGCCTGCGCGCATCACTGCTGAGCATCGGCATCGAGGACGGCGGCGGGCTG
>JAAFHD010000390.1:455-3727 GCA_013298245.1 Alphaproteobacteria bacterium | reverse complement strand
CGCAACCACCCCGCCTGCCATTCCCCGCCGTCATCCGCCAGGCGGTCAAACACCGCCTCCGCCCGGTCCAAATCCGGCGCGGCACGCCCATCAAACGCCGACCCATCCTGGTGCCCAATCCGCGGCATCACCGCCATGCGCCGCAACACCCGCACCGCCGCCGCCGCCCGCGCGCCATACCCGGCCGGCGGTCCGCCCCAGGCCGCCCGCACCGCCTCCATCGCCACCAACACATCCACCATCAACCGGTGATATGCGGGCGATGGCTGGGCAAACGCCCCATCCACCCCGACCAACCTGGCCACCACCCGGTCCAACCGCGCCGAGGCCCGCGCCACATCGTCCCCCAGCAACAACGCGCACACCAGCCGCCCCGCGGCCTCACTGATCGGGTGGTTATTGTCCTGCGCCAGGGCATAGGCCGGGTTCGCCGCAATGCGCTGTTCATGCGCCACCACCACCGGCCGCGCCCACCCCACCAATGGCGGCAGCAGGTGCTGCGCCAATTGCAGCACGCGCAACGCTGCTTCCTGCCCACACTGCCAGTTCACCCCGGCAAACGGCGGGTTCGCCGCCATCCAGCCCTGCACCGCCGCTTCCGGATCATCAGGCAGCGCCACCCAGCGCGCGGCCTCCCACAGCTGCCGCACATCCGCCCCGCCCAGCGAATCCCCCTGCGGCGCCCCCAGCCGGCGCGCCGCCAGCCACCGCCCCGGCCCCTTGCCCCACAGCGCCAGCCCCACCGCTCGCGGCCCCAACCGCCACGCTGCATCGGCCATGAGAGCCTGTTTGCGTAGGCTGTTGGTGCCGCTCCGCCGGGTCTTTTCCGCGCCTGGTGCGTCAGGCGCCTTGCCGATGGAACAACCATCGGCTGCGCCGCCTTCCTTCCAGCCACGAAAAATCCCACGGCGGGTCGGCACCAACAGCCTACGCAAACAGGCTCCAAGCTGCACCCGGGTCACGATTTTCGCCTTTCGGTTGTTTTCACTTGCGCTTACACCACTTGGTGAGATCATGCCGAATTGACAATGAAAACCGTCATCACCCTGTTGCTGCTGTGGTTCTCGCCCGCGTTTGCCCAGCCTGGCCTACCCGCAACCCTGCCGGGCGGCGCGCCTGTGCCCACCCTGCCGGCCGCCACCCAGCAGGAAATTCTGCAACGCCTGCTGGATGCCGGTGCGGGCCGCGCCCCCGCCCCAGCGGCACCGCGCCCGGCCCCGGCACCTGCGCCCGCCTTGGCACCCGCCCCGCCGGCCGCCCCGGAAGAACCACTTTCCCCCATCGAAAGCTTCTTCGCCGGCCGCCTGACCACCGCCTTGCGGCAGTTCGGCTACGACAGTTTCCAGGGCGGCGCGCAGCCCGGCAGCGGTGTGGGCTTCGGCGCCATCCCGGAAGACTATGTCATCGGGCGCGACGATGAATTGCTGATCTCCTTCCGCGGCCGCACCCGCAACAGCGTCACCGCCCGCGTCTCGCGTGAGGGCACGTTGCTGCTGCCCGAGCTGCAACCCATCCCCGCCGCTGGTCGCACACTGCGCGACCTGCGCGCCGACCTCGAAGCCCGCGTGGCGCGGGAACTTCCGGGCACGGAAGCCTTCCTCTCCATCGGCGCGCTTCGCCAGGTCGCCGTCTTCGTCGGCGGCGAGGTCGCCCGCCCGGGCATGGTCGTCCTGTCCCCACTTTCCACGGTTCTGGACGCCGTGATCGCCGCCGGCGGCCCGCGCCGCACCGGCTCACTCCGCGCCATCCGCGTGGGCGCCCGCGTGGTCGACCTCTACCCCGTCATCGCCGGCGAAGGCGGCCCCCAGCCCGACCTGCGCATCCTGGAAGGCGAGCGCATCACCGTCCCCCCGATCGGCGCCGTCGCCGCGATCGGCGGAGAAGTCTCCCGCCCCGGCATCTACGAATTCCCTGCCGGCATCGCCACGCAACCATTGGCCACCATGCTGCGCCTGGCCGGCGACACGCTGCGCCCCGCCGGCCACCGCTTCGTGCTGGAAACCACCGACAATGAAGGCCGCCGCGCCTTCCGCGAAATCACCCTGCGCGATTCCCTCGGCCGCGGCGACGCCCTGCTGGTGCAGCCCAGCGTCGACGCGCAAGCCGGCAGCCTGCGCCTGTCTGGCCATGTCGAAACCCCGCTGACGCGCGCTGTCGCCGGCCGTGGCAACACGCTGCGCGGCCTGCTGTCAGACCCGCGCCTGGTCCGCGCCGACCCCTGGCTGCGCATGGCCGTCATCTGGCGCGCCGACCCACGCACCCGGGTGCGCCGCTTCATCCCCTTCGACCTTGGCCGCGTCCTGCAAGGCGGGGCCGACCAGCCCTTGCAGGAAAGCGATGAGGTCATCCTCATTGGCCTGCCCGACGTGCAATGGCTTGGCGGTGTTTCCGTGCAGCGCGCGCTGCGCGGCGAAACGGCGGCCGATGACTGCCCCGCCCTGTCCACCCTGGCCGCCACCGCACGCGGCGCGCAACAACGCTTCGCCCATGCGCGCCTTGGCAACCTTCAGGAAGCCGCCGCCGCCCCCTGCCCGCGCCTGTTCACCGACTACCCCGCCTTGCTGCCCTTCCTGCTCGACAACGCCGCCCAACTGGTGGGCGAAACCCGCCTGCAAGGCGTCTTCCCCGTCCTGCCCGACACCGCCCTGACCGCCCTGCTCGAAGCCGCCGGCGGCATGACCGAAAACGCAGACGCCACCGCCGCCGAACTGACCCGCCAACCCCCCGCCGAGGGCGGTTCCATCCCCCTGCAACGCATCGCGCTTGACCTCAGCACGCCCAGCCGCCAACGCGTCGGCCCGCGCGACACACTGCGCATCCCGCGCGGCTTCACCGATCGCGACAGCGGCCCCGTCACCCTGGCCGGCGAATTCATCCGCCCCGGCACATATGATATCCGCCGCGGCGAACGCCTCTCGGAAGTGATCGCCCGCGCCGGTGGCCTGGCCCCGCAAGCCTTCCCCTACGGCGCCGTTTTAACCCGCGAAAGCATCCGCATCCGCCAGCAGGAAGGCTTCCAACGCAGCGCCCGAGACCTGGAACAAGGCGTGCTGCAAGCTGCCTCCGGCCAGGCGCTGGGCGCCCCACGCGGCACCGCCGTGGACATCGGCGGCGCCGTCACCGCCGGCCGCGAAATGGCCGCCGCCCTGCGCGAAGCCCGCGCCGCCGGGCGCCTGGTGGTCGAAGCCAACCCCGTCGTGCTGGCCGCCCGCCCGGAACTCGACATCCTGCTCGAACCCGGGGACCTGCTGGTCATGCCCAAACGCCCGAAC
>JAAFHD010000390.1:0-445 GCA_013298245.1 Alphaproteobacteria bacterium | reverse complement strand
CCGAACGACGTCACCAGCGTCGGCAGCGTGCTGAACCCTGGCAGCCTGCAATTCACCTCCGGCTGGCGCGCCTATCAATACGTGCGCGCGGCCGGCGGACCACAACGCTTCGCCGATGGCTCCCGCGCCTTCATCGTCCTGCCCAACGGCACCGCCGCCCCGGCAGGCCTCTCCGCGTGGCAAGCCGGCGGACCACCCGTCCCGCCAGGCTCCCTCATCGTCGTCCCCCAAGACCCCGCCCCCTACGCCAACTGGGGCTTCCTGCGCGACGCGGCCAGCGTCTTCGGCCAGGTCGCCATTTCCGGCGCCGCACTGGCCGTGATCGCGAGAGAGGGTGGGCGGCGGTAATGGCGCGCCGCAGGGGGGCGCTGCCCCCCTGCACCCCCCGCCAGGAGCGTGTCGCTCCTGGACCTCACATGAGTCATGCCAAGGTTTGGGGAGGGGG
>JAAFHD010000039.1 GCA_013298245.1 Alphaproteobacteria bacterium | reverse complement strand
TCGATGCTGTGCCACAGGCGCACCGTGTCGGCGCGGCCGGCGCGTTTGGGGGCGTAGCTGTCGACGTGGTGCCAGCGGCCGTCCTGCAGGGCGACGGCGAAGATGTACATGATGGAATGGTCGAGCGTTTCGCGCGACGCCTTGGGGTCCATCTTCTGCGGGTCGTTGGCGCCGGTGCCGATCACGTAGTGGGTGTGGTGCGACGTGTGGATGATGATCTTCTCGATCTTGGAGAAGTCCTTGATGCCTTCGCGCATGCGGAAGGCCAGGTCGATCAGCGCCTGGGACTGATACTCGGCGCTGTGTTCCTTGGTGTAGCTGTCCATGATGCCGCGCTTAGGCTCGCCGGCACCGGGCAGCGGCACGTGGTAGTAGGTCGGGTCGTACACCGTCTTGCGGCCCTTGCTGTCGGCCTGCGTGCGGCCTGAGAGCACCCAGGCAATCACGCTGTCCTCGCCTTCATAGATCGGGCTGGGGGCACCTTCGCCGCGCATGCAGCGGTCCACCGCTTCCACGGCCAGCTTGCCGGCATGCGCGGGCGCATAGGCCTTCCAGGAGGAGATCTCGCCCTTGCGCGACTGGCGGAAGGAGACCGACGTGTGCAGCGCCTGCTGCACCGACTGGAACACCACCTCCTGCTTCAGCCCCAGCATGGTGCCCAGGCCCGCGGCGGCGGCGGGACACAGATGCGCGATATGGTCCACCTTGTGCTCATGCAGGCAGATGCTGCGCACCAGGTCGATATGGATTTCATACGCCGTGGCGAGGCCCCGGATCAAATCCTTGCCCGACTTGCCCATGGTCTGCGCGACCGCCAGCATCGGCGGGATATTGTCGCCGGGGTGCGAATAATCGGCCGCCAGAAACGTGTCGTGCATGTCCAGTTCACGCACCGCGGTGCCATTGGCCCAGGCCGCCCATTCGGGGCTGGCGGTGAAGCTCGCGGGCATGCCGAAGACGGTGCCGCCGCCCTTCTTCGCATGCCCCAGCGCCATGCCGCGCGCCGAGACGACGGGGCGACGATTGATGGCGGCGATCGCGACCGAGGCGTTGTCGATGATCCGGTTGATGATCATCTCCTGCACATCCTTCTGGACCGCGACCTTGTCGGTGGCGACGCCGGCGATCTTCCACGCCAGCTGGTCCTCGCGCTTGAGCAGCGACTTGGAGGGGTGGACCTTGACTTCGTGCGTGATCATCGCCGCTTCCTCAGGATGTGGTTTGGGCAGGCTTTAGCGGCGGATTCGCGGGCGTGGAAGTGGGGCGGCCGGAGGTGGGCTACGTCGCGATCGGCGGGCCTCGCCGATAGGGACCGCCTATCGCGGCGTTCGTCACCACGGGCTTGTTCGGCGCGACAGGCCATGCGCGAATGTCGTCGCTCACGAAGAGAGGACACCACCACAATGCGCATGTTCCTGATGGCAGCCCTGCTGCTGCCCGCTGCCGCGATGGCGCAGACCCCCAACCAGTGCCAGGGACGGGTGTTCATCGACACCGTTTATCAGACCGGCACCGGCGGCAATAATTTCGAGTACTTCGTCCATATCCGCAACGCGACGCGCCAGGCCATGACCGTCGACATCACCCTCAGCGGCTTTCCAGCCAATGTGACGCTGTTCAGCCCGTCCCTGCCCGGCATTCCCTTGGGTCCGCATGCCACCAGGTCCAACCTGAAGTTCGGTCGCGGCACGAATGGGCAGATCAGCTTGGGCACGGTCGCACGGGTCTATGATGCCCCGGCGGGTGCCGGCGCCACCGTGCGGCTGACGAATTGCCGCCCGGCCTGAACGGTCCAGCGCGGTGGCGGCGATGCCCTACCCTGCGGTCAGCGCAGATAGGCCTCAACGCTGCCGCGCAACAACTGCGTCATCGGCTTGCCGCGCCGGTCCACCGTCTTGCCCAGCGACACCCGCACCCAGCCTTCGCTGACGCAGTACTCCTCGACATTCGTCTTCTCATTGCCGTTGAAGCGGATACCGATACCCTTCGCCAGCAATTCGGCGTTGTGGAAGGGGCTCGCGGGATCCGTCGAAAGGCGGTCGGGCAGGTCGGTCATGCTCATTGGTCCGGCTGGATGTTGTTGCGGCGGATCAGCCCGCCCCAGCGCGCTGCCTCTGCCGCGATGAAGCTGCGGAATTCGGATGGGCCGCTGGCGGTGATCTGGAAGCCCGCGTTTTCCATTCGCTCGCGCGCCGGCGGGCTGGCGAGTGCGCGCTGCGCCTCCGCGGCCAGGCGCGCGATGCGTTCGGCCGGCAGTGTGGCCGGGCCGATCAGCCCGATCCACGCATAGCTGTCAGCGCCCGCAAGCCCCAGTTCCGTCAAGGTCGGCACCTGCGGCAATTGCGCGAGCCGCGTGGCGGATGTCACGGCCACCGCGCGCGCCTGCCCCTCACGCACCTGCGGCAGGATGCCCGACGCGATCACGATCATCGCCTGGATGCGCCCGGCCACCAGGTCCACCACCGCCTGCGGGAAGCCGCGATAAGGGATGTGCTCGGCCTGCGTATCGGTGCGCGCCAGCAGGTCCACCATGGCCAGGTGCCCGCCCGAACCAGGCCCCACCGAGCCATAGGAAATCCGCCCCGGATTGGCGCGCAGATGCGCCACGAACTGCTCCAGATTGTTCACCGGCAGGGAGGGATGCACCACCAGCACCTGCCCCGTGCGCACCAGCAGCGAGATGGGCGCAATATCGCGTTCGGGGTTGTAGGGCAGGTTCGGGAACAGCGACGGCGCGGTGGCCAGCGGACCGTTGATGGAGACACCCAGCGTGTGCCCATCCGTCGCCTTGGCCACCGCATCCGTGCCGATGTTGCCGCCGGCGCCGGCGCGGTTTTCCACCACGAAGGGCTGCGCGAAGACCTCCTGGAAATGCGGCGCCAGCACGCGCGCGGCGGTGTCCGGTGTGGAGCCGCCGGGGAAGGGCACGATCATTCGCACCGGCCGTTCCGGCCAGGCGGCTTGCGCCCGCGCGGCGGGTGCGGCGAGCAATGGCATTGCGAAAAGGGCGCGGCGATTCATGGCTGGCATCCCGGTGCGAGGCGGCCATCGCATAATGCGGAAACGCGCCCAGCGCTACTCCACCGCGACGACCATCCACGCGGTTTCGGTGCCATCCGGCGCGCGCAGGCCCAGCACGGCGCCAGGGCGCAGCGATCCATCGGGGAAGTTCACCAGATGCGCCGGCGTGTCATCCAGCGCGGCACCTGGTTCGGCAAGGCGCAGCAGCCAGCCGGCGGCATCATGCACCAGGTCGCCCTCCGCGTCGTTCAGACGCGCGGGCCAGGCGGCTTCGCGGGTTGCCCAGGCGGATGGGTCGGGGCGGCCGCTGGGGTCGGGCAGGATGTCCAGTTCCAGGCGGTCAGTGACTTCCTCCTCGCAGGCTGCGGGGGGGCGGGCGATGATACGTAGCATGGACGCAGTATACCCTGATTACGCCGCGCCGCGTGCGAATTCACGCAGGCGTCAATTTGGCGCGTCTGCGCGCGCGGGCGTTATTCGGCGCGGATGTTGGCGACGCGCACAACCTCTCGCCAGCGGGCGATTTCGGCCTGTTGGAAGGCGCTGTATTCGGCCGGGGTATTGGCCACCACGTCCAGGCCGATGGCGCCGAGGCGCTGGCGGGTTTCCGCGTGGTTCAAGGCGCCGCGAACCGCGTCGGTCACGCGCGCGTGCAGCGCGGGCGCCATGCCCGCAGGCGCCATGACGGCCTGCCAGGATGTAACGTCGAAATCCGCCATTCCGCTTTCGATCGCGGTGGGGATGTCGGGCAGCACGGCGTGGCGCGTGCGCCCGGTCTGCATGATGGCGCGCAGGCGGCCGCCGGCGATATGGCCCGCCACCGTGCCGAGATTCTGGAAGGAGAGTTGGACGTCGCCGGTGATCAGCGCCGTCGCGGCCGCAGCCCCGCCTTGGTAGGGGATGTGGGTCGCTTCGGTCTGGGTGCGCAGTTTGAACAATTCGGTGGTGAGCTGGTCGGAACTGCCGACACCGCTGGTTGAATAGGAGGCGCGCGCGCCATTCGCGCGCAGCCAGGCGATGAATTCCGCGGGCGTGCGCACATCGACGCGCGCGGGGTTCACCACCAGCACATTGGGCGTGGTGACGGCGAGCGTGATCGGCGTGAAATCCCGCACCGGGTCGTAGCCGAGGTTGGGGCGCAGGGCCGTGTTGATGGCATAGACGCCGATGGAACCGACCATCAGCGTGTGCCCATCCGGCGCTTGGCGGGCCAGGTATTGCGCGGCGACCGCGCCATTCGCGCCGGGCCGGTTTTCCGCCACCACCGCCTGGCCACCGATGCGCTCTGGCATGCGCAACGCGATCGCGCGCGCCACCAGATCCGAAGGCCCGCCGGCGACAAACGGCACCAGGATGGTGACGGGCCGCGCGGGCCATTCGGCCTGCGCGCGGGCTATGGCGGGCGCCGCCAGCACGGCGGCGAGCGTGCGGCGGCGCATGGCTCAGCGCCCCGTGAAGGCGGGTTTGCGCTTTTCCATGAAGGCGCGGCGGCCCTCGGCGTAGTCGGTGCTGTCGAAGCAGGCGTTCATGGCGGCGTCGATCGCGGCCAGGTCGCGCTCGGCCGTATCGGCCAGCACGGCGCGCACGGTGCGCTTGTTCGCCACCAGCGAGAGCGGGGCGTTGATCGCCAGCTGCGCGGTCATGGCATCGACCGTCGCATCCAGTTCAGCCGCCGGCACGACCTGGTTCACCAGGCCCATCTGCAACGCCTGCGCCGCGGTGAAACGCCCGCCGGTCATCAGGATCATGTGCGCGTTGGACGGGCCAACCAGCGCCACCAAATTCTTCACCATGTCGAAGCCGTAGGCGATGCCGAGCCGCGCGGCGGGAATGCCGAATTCGCTGCCCTCACCGGCGATGCGGATGTCGCAGGACATGGCGATGCCAAGCCCGCCGCCCATGCAGAAGCCCTGGATTTTGGCGATCACCGGCTTCGGGTAATTGGCCAGCTTGTCGCGGCCGCCCAGCGTCAGCTTGCCGTATTCCTTCTGCGCTTCCGCGTCCGAGCGGTTCTTCTCGAACTGCGAAATATCGGCGCCCGACACGAAGGCCTTGCCGCCCGCGCCGGTCAGCACGACGCAGCGCACGGAAGCGTCCGCCGCGAAGGCGTCCATCGCCGCCCCCATGCCATCCCACATGGAGATGGACATGGCGTTGCGCTTCTCGGGCTGGTTGAAGGTGACGGTGCCGACGCCGTTCTTCACATCGGCCAGGATTTTTCCATCAGCGAATTGCACGTTTGCTATCTCCCGAGCGCGCCTGTTGCGCGCAGTTGCTTGATCTGTTCCGCGGTTAGCCCGGCTTCGGCCAGGACGCCATCCGCGTCCGCCCCCAGCGCGGGCACGCCGCGACGAATGCCGGGGTTCAGGCCTTCGATGTTCAGCGGCGTTGCCACCACGGGCAGCGCGCGTTCGCCGTGCGGTACCTGCCATACCATGTCGAGATGCTGCACCTGCGGGTCTTCGAACACCTCGCGGATGTTGTTGACCGGGCCGCAGGGGATGCCGGCTTCTTCCAGCTTGTCGATCCACCATTCGGCGGGGTGTTTTCGGGTTTCTTCGCTGATGGTGGCGTTCAGCGCGGGGCGGTCCTTGGTGCGGCCTTGCGGCGTGGACCATTCGGGCCGCGCGAGCCAGTCTTCGCGGCCCGCGGTGCGGCAGAACACTTCCCACAGTTTCGGCGAGGACGCGGCGATGTTGATCGGCTTGTCGGCGGCGGGGAAGACGCCCATCGGCGTGTTGACCGGGTGGTCATTGCCGGCCTGGCCCGCGACCTCGGCGTCCTGCAACCAGCGCGTCGCCTGGAAGTCCAGCATGAAGACCTGCGCTTCCAACAGCGAGGTGTGGACCCAGCGACCCTTGCCGGTTTTCACGCGTTCGAACAGCGCCATCATCACACCGAGTGCAAGCAGATTGCCCGCGGTCAAATCATCGATCGGGATGCCCACGCGCATCGGGCCGCGACCAGGCTCGCCGGTGATGGACATCAGCCCGCCCATGCCCTGCGCGATCTGGTCCACACCGCCGCGCTTGGAATAGGGCCCGGTCTGCCCGAAGCCGGAGATGGAGGCATAGACCAGGCGCGGGTTCACCGCGTGCAGGTCATCGGGCCCGATCTTCAGCCGATGCTTGACCTGCATGCGCATGTTCTCGACCACCACATCGGCGGTGGCGGCGAGCTTCAGGAAAGCGGCATGGCCCTCGGGGTGCTTGAGGTCGAGCGCGATGCTGCGCTTGTTGCGGTGCAGGTTGGTGAAGTCGAAGCCATCGCGCGGGCCGCCGAAACCGTCATTATTGCCGGGCGGTTCGACGCGGATGATGTCCGCGCCCCAATCGGCCAAATGCCGCACGCAGGTGGGGCCGGCGCGGGCGAGCGTCAGGTCAAGAACACGAATGCCGTTGAGCGGGAGCGTTTCCATTGTGCCGCGCAGTCAAGCGCGGGGCGCGGGCTTTGCCAAGGCGATGGCGTCGAGCAGCACGCGCATATCGCCGATATGGTTGGCGAGGATGAGGACGAGTTTCGTGTCGAGTTTGCGCGAATCTTCGGGGGAGAGGTCGCGGTGGGCGTCCATCAGGGCGGCGTAGAAGGCGTCGGGGTCGGGGATCATGGCGCGAGGGCTTGGGTGTGCGCGGCGCGGATGGCGGCGGCGTCGGTCGCGCGGAAGCGGGCGGCGATGTGCTGGTCGGGGCGGATGAGAACGGCCTGGCCGGGGGCAAGGTCATAGCGCGCGGCGGCCAGGCCGGAATGGTCTTCGACATCGCTGCCCAGCGTGACGGTGCGTAGCATTGTCGCGGCGGCATCGCCGCGCGAGAGCACGCAGAAGTCGCGGCCGAGATGGCGCAGCAGCCAATCGGGCGCGCCGTCGCGCAATACGGGTGCGTCGGGCGCCGGGGTGCCGTAGCCATTGTAGGGGCGCGAGAGACGGCCGCTGTTCACCAAGGGCCGCGCGAATTCATGCTGCGCCGAAAGCTCCAGCACGGCGTCGCGATAGGCGCGCGCGGCGTCGTTCTTGGGCGTGATGAAATCGGTGCTGCGGGTGGAGTTCAGGATGTTCTCGTCGGCCGCCGGGATGCGTTCGGCATCGTAGCTGTCCAGCAGGGATTCGGGCGCCTGCCCGCGCAGAACAGCCGCGAGCTTCCAACACAGGTTGTCGGCATCCTGCACGCCGCCATTGCCGCCGCGCGCGCCGAAGGGCGAGACCTGGTGCGCCGCATCTCCCAAAAAGAAAACGCGGCCGTGTCGGAAGCTCTCCATCCGCCGGCAGCGGAAGGTGTAGATGCTGACCCAGTCCAGTTCGAAGGGCGTGTCGCCCAGCATGGCGGCGACGCGGGCGCGCACGCGGGCGGGGTCTTTTTCCGCTTCCGGGTCGGCGTCCCAGCCCAGCTGGAAATCGATGCGCCAGACGTCGTCGGGCTGCTTGTGCAGCAGCACGGATTGGCCGGGGTGGAAGGGCGGGTCGAACCAGAACCAGCGCTCGGTTGGGAAGGGCGCCTGCATGCGGACATCGGCGATCAGGAAACGGTCGCGGAAGACCTGGCCCTCGAAGGGCAGGTGCAGCGCGCGGCGGATGAAGCTGCGCGCGCCGTCGCAGGCCAGAATCCAGTCGGCGTGCAGGGTGTAGTCGCCGGCGGGGGTGTTGATGGAAAGGCGCGTGCCATCGATCGCGGTGACGGCGTTGCGCCAACGCAGATCGACCAGGCCGGTGGCGGCGCAGGCATCCACCAGCCAAGCCTCGGCGTAGTATTGTTGCAGGTTCACGAAGGCCGGGTATTCGTGGCCTTCCTCGGGCAGCAGGTTGAAGGAATAGGCCTCGCGGTCGCGGTGGAAGACGCGGCCCTGGTTCCAGGTGATGCCCTTTTCCAGGAAGCGCGCGCCGAGGCCGAGGCGACCGTAGATTTCCAGCGTGCGCTTGGCGAAGCAGATGGCGCGGCTGCCGACACTGACCGTGTCGTCATCATCCAGCACGACACTGCGCAGGCCGTGTTGCGCCAGGTCCAGCGCGGCGGTCAGGCCGACCAGGCCGCCGCCCACAATCACGATGGGCGCGGCTTCTTCGGCGGCGCGGGGCGCGGCAGCGGCGTAGCGCGGCTGGATGAAGCTCAATGGACCTCAGCACTTTTCATCGGCTCGCCGCGCTCCAAAGCGGCCCACATCGCGATGTCGCGTTCGGCGGTCCAGATGCGCGGGTGGGCGATGCCGGAGGCTTCGTCATAAGCGCGGCTGACGTTGAAGGGCATGCAGTGTTCGAAGATGACCCAATGCCCGTATTTGGGGCGCAGCGCGGCCATGGCTTCGTCGTAGCACTGCTTCAGCGTCCAGCCCTTCTCGGCGGCGCGGCGGGCGACGGCGAAGAGATCGCCAGTGTAAGCGGCGGTTTCGGCGATGCCCTGTTCGACATCGGCGCGCGTCAGCAATGCGCGGCCACGGCCGGGCACCAGCTTTTCCGCGCCCAGTTCGCGCACGGCGGCAAGGGTTGCGGGCCAGTCAGCGAAATGCGCATCGCCGCAATAGGGTGTCGCGCCGAATTCCACCGTGTCGCCCGCGAACAGCACCTTTTCCTTCGGCAGCCAGACCACCGTGTCGCCGGCCGTATGGCTGCGGCCGATATGGATGATCTGCGCCTCGCGCTCGCCCAGCCACAGTGTCATGCGCTTGTGGAAAGTGGTGGTCGGCCAGGTCAGGCCAGGGATGGATTCGCGGCCGCGGAAAAGGCGCGGAAAGCGGCCGATCTCACTGTCCATGTCCTGCGCGCCGCGTTCGACGATCAGGGCGCGCGTGGCGTCGGAACAGATGACGGAATGCGCGGGATAGCCTGACGCGCCCAGCACGCGCACGGCGTGGTAGTGCGACAGCACGACCTGGTTCACCGGCAGCGGCGTGACGGCGGCGATGCGGCGCTGCACATCGGCGGCCATGATCGGCGTGGCCTGCGCATCCACCACCATGACGCCGTCGCGGCCCACGATCACGCCGGAATTCGGATCGCCCTCGGCGGTGTAGGCATAGAGGCCGTGGCCGAGTTCGTCGAAGGAGATGTGCTTCTCCGCAAGATCGGTCGTGGAGGCGAAACTCATCGCTTGCGTTTCCTTCTTGCCCGCGCCGGTCAATTAGTTACAAATGCAACCGATGTCAAACTTCGCGCTGTCCGAATTCCTGCCCTATCGCCTGGCCGTCGCGGCTAGCGCGGTGTCGGATCGCTTCGCGCGGCTGTATTCGGCGCGGTTCGGAATTTCCATTCCGGAATGGCGCGTGCTGGCGGTGCTGGGCAGTTTCGGCACGGCGCATGCGCGACAGCTGACGGCGCTGACGACGATGGACAAGGTGAAGGTCAGCCGCGCCGTGGCGGGGCTGGAAACCGCGGGCCTCCTGAAGCGCCGCGCGGATGCGGCGGATGCGCGGCGCACTTTGCTGTCGCTGACGCCCAAGGGCGCGCGCACCTATGCTGCCATCATCCCCCTGGCGGAAGCGATGCAGGCGGCATTGCTGGCCGAATTGCCGCCTGATGCGCGCGCCGGGCTGGATGCCGCGCTCACGCTGCTGTCGCCAAGGTGAACTGCGCGACGAGCGCGCGGATATCCTCGGCGGCGCGGCAATTCGGGTGGCGCGTCAGCAGCGGTGCTTGGTGTCGGATCGCATCGGGCACGCGTGCATCGCGACGCACTGCGCCTGCCAGCCGCACACCCTGACCCAGAAAATTCCGCGCGGCCGTATCAAGCGTGCGCCAGACATGCTGGCCGCCATCTGCCCCGGCGAGGTTCGCGACCAGCCGTGCGTCAGCACCGGCGCGGTCCGCGCGCAGGAGTTTCAGCACGGCATAGGCGTCGGTCAGGCTGGTGGGTTCTTCGGTCGCGATGATCAGCACTGTGTCCGCCATCGTGACGAGGCGGCGCTGAACAGGTGCAACGCCACCGCCCATGTCGAGCAGGATGTGGCTGTGCTGCAGCCGCGCCTCGGCCAGCAGCGCGGCCATGGCGGCCAGACCGGCATCCCCCATCGCGGCCATGCCACCGCTGCCGGAACGGCCGGGCAGAACGCGAAATCCGGCGGGGTGCGCGAAGCCTGCCTGCGGCAGCGCGATGCGACCGGCCATCACATCCGACAGATCCGCGGCGGCAGGCAGACCGAGCTGCACATCGACATTGGCCAGCCCGAGATCGGCGTCGATCAGCAGCGGCGTGCCGCCGGCTTCGGCCAAGGCGTGCGCCAGGCCGATGGACAGCACCGTCTTGCCCACGCCCCCCTTGCCCGAGGCGATGGCGATCACCCGCCCCTTCACGTCCATGATACGTCCTTCCAGCGGGCCGCGAGCCATGCGGCAGAGAGTGGTTGCAGGCCTTCGGCGGGGCCGGTGCCGGCTTCGGTCAGTGAAAGGCCTGCGCGGGCGGCGGCCAGCACGGAAGCACCGCGGCGCGCGATATCCGCACGCGTCACCAACAGGTGCCGCACGCCCATGGCGTGGAAGGCCATCGCTTCCTCGCGCGCTTCATCGGCGCAAAGGCCGGCGGGTTGCAGCAATAGTGGTGACGCCTGCGCGATCAATGGCAACAGCGCGCGGGCCTGCGCCTGATCGAATGGATTGCACGCCGGCGTATCGATGATGACCGGCTGACCTGGTGCGGCGCGCGACAATGCCTTGCGCAGCGCCGTCGCATTGGCCGCGACGACAAAGCCCATCGACAACGCGCGCATGCCTGCGGCCAGGTGGTCCATCCGCGCGGCGTCGGTGGTGATGACCAGCGCAGGGGTGCCGCTGGCCTTGTGGCGCGCGGCGAGCTTCACGGCGGTTGTGGTCTTGCCTGCGCCGGCCTGTCCGAGCAGCAGCAGCGGCGCATCTGGCAGTGCTGCGAAGGGCAGCGCGGTCGGTGCGTCGGGCAGCACCTCCCAAGGCTCGTCCTCCTGCGCGGGGATCGCGGCGGTCACTTCGACCATGCCGTTCACCTCACGCGAGTCGAGCAGCACCGCGTCTTCGCCCAATGTCAGGCGCAGTTCGGCGATGGCGGCGGCCATGGTCGGCGCGCGAAGGAGCTGGAGTTTCACTTACACGCTGCCCATGGTCTTGAGGCGCGCGCGGGGATGAATTTCGGCCTGCGCCAGCACCGGCATGGTCGGGCGGAAGCGCTCAATGATGGCGCGCAGATGCGGGCGCAAATGCGGTGAGCAGACCAGCACCGGCACCTCTCCCTGGTCGTCGGCGGCGTTCAGCAGCCCGCGCAGTTTTTCCAGGAATTCCTGCAGGCGTGCGGGGTCGATGGCGAGTTGGCGTTCTTCCGGGGCGCCGGCCAGGGATTCGGTGAAGGCTACCTCCCAATCCGGTGAGAGCATGATGATCGCGACATGCCCATGCGGGCCGCGTGCGGCATCGGTGATCTGCCGGGCAAGCTTGGCGCGGACGATGGACAGCATCTGCGGCAGCGCGCGCAGATTGGCGGAAATCGACTCCTGGATGCCTTCGAGAATTGTGGGCAGGTCGCGCACAGAAACACGTTCCGCCAGCAGCGCCTGCAACACACGCTGCACGCCGGAGACGCCAATCTGCGTGGGCATCAGGTCGGTCACCAGCTTGCGATGTTCGGGTGCCACTTCGTCCAGCAGTTTTTGTGTTTCGGCAAAGGACAGCAGCTCGGCCATGTGCTCTCGCACCAGTTCGGTCAGGTGCGTGGCCAGCACGCCGGGGCAGTCGACCACGGTGGCGCCGCGGGCCAGCGCTTCCTCGCGCAAGCGTTCTTCGATCCACAGCGCGGCCAGGCCGAAGGTGGGTTCACGCGCGCGCTCGCCGGGCAGGTCGGGCACGCCGCCATTGGGGTCGATCGCCAGCAGCATGGGCGGGCGCAACTGGCCCCGCCCGGCTTCGATTTCCTTGACGCGGATGATGTAGGTGTCGGCTGGTAACTCCAGATTATCCTGGATGCGGATGGAGGGCAGAACGAAGCCCATTTCCTGCGCGATGGCGCGACGGATGCCGCGGATTTGCTCGGTCAGGCGGGGTGCATCGCCGGCGGCCAGAGACAACAATCCGTAACCCAGTTCCAACCGCAGCAGGTCCATGCGCAGCGTCTGCGCGATCGGTGGTTCGGCGTCTGCGGCTGCGGGCGCGGGGGCATCGGGTGCGGGTGCTGCGCTGGCGGCGCGCGCGAACCAGGCGCCGGCACCCGTCATGCCGGCCAGCGCCATGAAGGGCAGGAATGGCATGCCCGGCAGCAGCCCCATGATGACGGACGCACCAGACGCAACGGCCAACGGCTTCCAGCCGCCCAGTTCCTTCGCCATCTGCTGGTCCGCGCGTTCAGGGCGCGCAGCCTTGGTGACCACGATGGCCGCCGCGACGCTGACCAGCAGCGCGGGAATCTGCCCGACCAGGCCATCGCCCACGGTCAGGATGGAATAGGTCTCGACCGCCTCGGCCAGCGGCATACCGTGGCGAATGGTGCCGATGGCGAAGCCGCCCAGCAGGTTGATGAAGGTGCTGATCAGCCCCGCGATCGCGTCGCCCTTCACGAATTTCGACGCACCATCCATGGAACCGTGGAAGGAGCTCTCTTCCTCCAGATCACGGCGGCGGCGCTTGGCCTCGCCCTCATCGATGGCGCCAGCGTTCAGTTCCGCGTCGATCGCCATCTGCTTGCCGGGCATCGCATCCAAGTGGAAGCGTGCGGAGACTTCCGCCACGCGCCCCGCGCCCTTGCTGACTACCACATGGTTCACGATCAGCAGGATGGCGAAGACGATCAGGCCGACCACGATGTCGCCCTGCATCAGGTACCGCCCGAAGGTCGCGACAATGTCGCCGGCCGCCGTCGGCCCCTCATGGCCATCGGCCAGGATGGCGCGTGTGGTGGCCACGTTCAGGCCCAGTCGGAACAGCGTGGTGATCAGCAGAATCTGCGGAAAGGACGCGAAATCCAGCGGGCGCGTCAGCATCAGCGCCACCATCAGCACCAGCACGGAGGCGGTGATGTTCATCGCCAGCGCCGCATCCAGCAGGAATGCCGGCAGTGGCACGACCAGGATGATCAGCACCAGCATGACGCCGGCGACCAAAGCGGCCTCGGAGCCGGGGCGCGCGCGGATCATCCACGCGGGGAGGACGATGCCTTTCATCCTGGCAGCAATTCACCAGGTGCGAGCTGGCTCGCGGCCGGCGGCACGGAAACACCCTGGCCACGATACTCGGACAGTTTGTTGCGCAAGGTGCGGATGGAAATGCCCAGGATTTCCGCGGCACGCGTGCGGTTGCCCAGGCACCGGCCGAGTGTTTCCAGGATCAGGTCGCGCTCCACTTCCTCCATCCGGCGGCCAACCAGGGCGGCGATCGGATTGCCGCCAGTGCGTGGCGGCGCGGCCGGTGCCGCTGCTTCGACCACGGCGCGGAATGGCGATGCGGGGGCGAGTTCAATCGCATCCGCGCCGATATCCCTGCCGTCCGCCAACAGCACGGCGCGGTGGATGGCGTTTTCCAGTTCGCGCACATTGCCTGGCCAGGCATGGCCCAGCAGCAACGCCTCGGCCGCGGGGTGCAGCAGCCGCTCGGGCAGGCCGTTCACCTGCGCGTAACGGCGCGCGAAATGGGCCGCCAGCGGCAACACATCCGCCGGCCTGTCACGCAGTGGCGGAATGGACAGGGAGATCACGTTCAGCCGGAAGAACAGATCCTCGCGGAAGCGGCCGGCGCGCACTTCGGCGGCCAGGTCGCGATGCGTGGCGGCGAGTATGCGAACATTCACCTTGATCGGCGCGCCGCCACCCAGGCGATCCACCTCCCGCTCCTGCAAGGTGCGGAGCAGCTTGGCTTGCAGATGCGGCTGCATCTCCCCGATTTCGTCCAGCAGCAATGTGCCGCCATCGGCCTGTTCGAACTTGCCCTTGCGCGTGGCGACGGCGCCGGAAAACGCGCCCTTCTCATGCCCGAACAGCTCTGATTCCAGCAGCGTTTCCGGCAGGGCCGCGACGTTCAGCGCGACAAAGGCACCGCGCGCGCGGCGCGACTGTGCGTGGATCGCGCGCGCCATCACTTCCTTGCCGGTGCCGCTTTCCCCAAGGATCAGCACCGATGCCTCCGACCGCGCGACCTGTGCCGCGCGTTCCATCAGCGCGCGCATGCCGGGGTCCTGTACGACCGGTGCATCCGCATGTCCCGACACGGCCGAAAGCATCGCCGCGATCAGCTCCGCATCCGGTGGCAGGGGCAGGAAATCCTTGGCGCCGGCGCGAATCGCGCGCAGCGCGGCTTCGGCGTCATGCACGCGACCGCAGGCGATGATGGGTGTCGCGATGCGTTCTTCGGTCATGGTCTGCGCCAGCCACGCGACATCATGCAGGATGTCGCAGAAGACAAGGTCCGCGCCGTCATGGCGCAGTGCGGCCAGGCCCTGCGTGATGCCATCCGCCTGCAGCAGCTGTGCGCCGCGCGCTTGCGCCAGCCGCGCCGCCTGCCCGAGCTCGCCCTGCAGGCCACCGATGATGAGAAGGCGGGCCATCAATCGCCCCGATCCGACTTGACGATTTCGGTCATGGTCACACCCAGGCGGTTGTCCTCGACCATCACCACTTCGCCGCGGGCGACCAGGCGGTTGTTGACGTAGATGTCCACCGCCTCGCCCAGCTTGCGGTCCAGTTCCACCACCGCGCCGCGGCCCATCTTGAGCAGTTGCGACACCTGCATCGTGGCGCGGCCCAGCACCGCGCTGACCTGCACGGGGATGTCATACACCGCCTCCAGGTTGCGCGGGCCGATCGGGGCTGCGTTGAGCCCCGCCACTTCCTTCGCATCGGCCGCATTGAACTGTTCTGACGCTTCACTCATGCGACCATCTCCTCATCGCGGCCCTCGGCCATTTGAATTTGTCCTTGTGCGGCCAAGTCCTTGGCGGCGATCACGATCGCGGCCTGGGCCTCGTCCACATCCTTCAGGCGCACCGGGCCCATGGCCGCGATGTCGT
>JAAFHD010000389.1 GCA_013298245.1 Alphaproteobacteria bacterium | reverse complement strand
CCTGCCCTTCCTGGACGCCGCGCTGCCCGCCGAGACGCTATGGTGGGTGCAGGGCGCGCAGGCGCGCAACCCGCTGAACGCGGTGCGCATCCGCAACACCACGCAAGCCGTGCTGCCGGATGGCATCGTGACCGTCTATGCCGCGCGCGACATGGCGTTTCTGGGCGATGCCGAACTGCGCGCCATGCCCGCGGGCGAGGCACGCCTGCTGGCCTTCGCGCGCGATCGCGACGTCCTGCTGACACCTGCGCAGGAACGGCGCGAGACGTTGCGCCGTATAGGCCTGGTGCGTGGCGTGCTGCTGCTGGAGGGCGAGGAGGAACAGCACATCGCCTATGCCGTCGACCCACGCGGCGCGCGGGGCGCCATCATCTTCGACCTGCCAGCGCTGCCGCGCTACACGCCGCGCTTCACCGTGGCCGCGCAAGGCGATTTCGGCCTGCGGCATGAGGCGCGGATCGAAGGCCAGCCCACGCGCTTCGACTTCACCTTCACCCGCCCGGTGCAGCAGCAGATGCCGCTGTGGGATCCGGGCCTGGGCGATCCGGCCGCCTTCGCCTGGCGCCGCATCAACCCCGAGCAGGAGGCGCGCCGCCTGCCCGGCGGCCCGGGCAGTCTGGAGCGCCTGCAGCAATCGCTGGACCGCGCGACGCCCGACATGCCGGGCCGCGACCTGCTGGTCGATATCGTCGCGCGTATGACCGCGCTGCGCAGCCTGCTGGATGCGGCGCGCGCCGCCAGCAACGCGCATGCCGCGGACAATGCGGCACTCGAACGCGCCCGCACCGCCGTCGATGACCGCAGCGGCGCCGAGCGAGAGCCCGCGCGCCGTGCCCTCAACGCCGCCAGCCAGGCCGTCGAACGCAGCGGCACCGCCACGGATGCCGCCTGGCGCGCCTGGCAGGATGCCGTTCTGGCCCTTCTGGCGCGCACCGGCTAAACGCCGGGCATGATCCTGTTGACGCCTGGCCCCGTGCAGACGCGGCCCGAAATCCGTGCCGCCGCCGCGCGCGACATAGCCCCCTGGGACAATGATTTCCGCCCGGTCTATGCGCGCATCCGCGAGCGTATTCTGGCCATCGCCGGCGGCGTGCCGGGCGAGCATGCCGTGCTGCCCTTGCAGGGTGCCGGGCACTTCCTGGTGGAAGCCACCGTGCGCTCGCTGCTCGATGCGGGCGGCGCGATCATCGTGCCGGTGAACGGTGTCTACGCGCAGCGCATCGCGAAGCTGGCGCGCGCGGCCGGGCGCGTCGTGCATGAATGGATGCTGCCTGATACGCGCGGCGTTACCGCCGATGATGTGCGCGCGATGTTCACCGCACACCCGGATGCGTCGCATCTGGGCATGGTGGTGTCGGAGACCGGCAGCGGCATCATCAATGACCCCGAAGTGGCGGGCGCGGTGCTGCGCGCGCTCGGCAAGCGCATGTTCCTCGACGCCGTCTCGGCCTTCGGCGCGTTGCCGTTTTCCATGGCGGACCACCCGGAATGCGATGCGCTGCTGTTCACCTCCAACAAGTGCTTCGAAGGCCTGCCGGGCATGGGCTTTTGTGTGTCGCGCCTGGCCGCACTGGCACCCGGCCGCGCGGGATCCTGGAGCTTCGACCTGCATGATGTCTGGCAGCATGCGCTGACGCATGGCTGGGGCAGCATCCGATTCACGCCGCCCGTGCAGGCGATCGCGGCCTTCGACGCGGCGCTGGATGCCTTTGACGCGGAAGGCGGGCAACCCGCGCGGCTCGCGCGCTACAGCACCAATATGCGGATCCTGTCCGAAGGCGCGCGCGCCTTGGGCTTCACGCCATATCTGGACCAGGCGCAGCAAGGGCCGATCATCCTCACGCTGCACCAGCCGCCGGGCTTCGACCTGCAAGGCTTTGTCGATGCGCTGAAGCTGCGTGGCGTGCTGATCAGCAATTTCTACACCACGCCCACGCCCACCATTCGCATCGGCTGCATCGGCGCCGTCACACCCGACGAGATGCGCCATGCGGTGGCGATGATGCGCGACGTGATGGCCGCGCGGGCCGCCGCATGATGCAGTCCATGACCGGCTTTGCCCGGGAGTCCGGCGTGCTGGCGGATGGCACGGGTTTCGCCTGGGAAGCCAAATCGGTGAACGGCCGCGGGTTGGAATTGCGCATGCGCTTGCCCTCCGGCCTGGACGCGCTGGAAGGCCCGGTGCGTGAGGCCGCGTCCAAGCGCCTGAAGCGCGGCAATGTGCAGATCGGGCTGGTGATGAAGCGCGAGGCGCGGCCGGAACCCAAGCTGGACCAGGCCGTGCTGGAGCGCATGTTGTCGCTGGCGCTGGAAGTGGCGGCGCGCATCCCGGGTGCCGCGCCGCCGCGTGCGGAGGCGTTGCTGACATTGCCCGGCGTGCTGCGCGCAGACATCCCCGAACCTGACGAAGCCGCACTCGCCGCGCAGAACGCGACGCTGCTCGCTGCCTGGGATCGCGCGCTGGCATCACTCAACGCCTCCCGCGCCGCCGAGGGCGCGCGGCTCGCCACGATCCTTTCCGCGCTGTTGGACGAAATCGCAGCACTCACCGAAGAAGCCTCGCGCGAAGCCGCCACGCAACCCGCCGCGCAGCGGGCGCGCCTGTTGGAAAATCTCGCGCAGCTCCTGGACCCCGGCCGCGTCAACGAAGAACGCCTCGCCCAGGAAGTCGCACTCCTCGCCCAACGCAGCGATGTGCGCGAGGAACTGGACCGCCTCTCCGCCCATATCGCCGCCGCCCGCGCATTGGTGGCGGAAGGCGATGCCATTGGCCGCAAACTCGAATTCCTCACCCAGGAATTCGTGCGCGAGGCCAACACCTTGTGCAGCAAATCCGCCTCCCTCGGCCTCACGCGCGTGGGCCTCGCCATCAAGGCCGCGGTGGAGCGCCTGCGCGAACAGGCCGCCAATGTCGAATGACGTGATCGCCCGGCGCGGCCTTTGCCTGGTGCTGTGCGCCGCATCCGGTGTGGGCAAATCGTCGCTGTCGCGCGCGCTGCTGGAATCCGAACCCGGGCTGAAGCTCTCCGTCTCCGCCACCACCCGCGCCATGCGCCCGGGCGAAGAGGAAGCCGTCCACTACTTCTTCCGCGAAATGCCGCAATTCATGGCGATGGTCGAAGCCGGCCAGATGCTGGAATGGGCCGAGGTCTTCGGCCGTCGCTACGGCACGCCGCGCGCGCCTGTCGAAGCAGCGCTGGCCGCCGGCCAGGACGTGCTGTTCGACATCGACTGGCAAGGCCATCTGCAACTGCGTGCAGCCCTGGCGGCCGACGTCGTCTGCGTCCATCTCCTCCCCCCCGACATCGGCGAACTCGAACGCCGCCTTGCCGCCCGCGGCCAGGACAGTGCCGCCGAAATCGCCCACCGCATGGCCGCCGCGCGCGAGGAAATCAGCCACTGGCAGGACGCCGACCACGTCCTCGTCAACCGCGATTTCGACGCCACACTGGCCGCCCTGCGCGCCATCCTGCACGCCGCCCGCACCACCCGCGCGCGGCAGACCGGCCTTGCGGATTTCGTGCGCGGTCTGTCCTGATGCTGGCGGTGCTGGCCATTGCCGCACCGGTCTTCATCATCATCGCCATGGGCTACGCCACGGCTCGCCGCGCCTGGATCGACGAGGCCGGTTTTCGCGGCATCAACGCCTTCGTCTTCGCGGTGGCGACACCCGCTTTGCTGTTCGCTTCCGGCACGGCGGGCCACACCGGCGGCACCCGCGCGGCGGTGGCGT
>JAAFHD010000388.1 GCA_013298245.1 Alphaproteobacteria bacterium | reverse complement strand
CGCGCCTTGCGTCGTGCTGGGGCCTGGCAGCATCGCCACCGCGCATACGCCCCATGAGTGCGTGGCACTGGCCGATCTGGAAGCGGCGTGCGACCTGTATCAACGATTGCTCGCAGAAGCACAGGATACGCCATGATCGATTTTTCCTCGCTGGACCCGCTGGTGCGGCCGCGTTCCATCGCCATCATCGGTGCGTCGGATGACCCGACGCGGATTGGCGGGCGGCCCATCGCCTACATGAAGGACCAGGCCTTCAAGGGCACGATCTATCCGGTCAATCCGAAGCGCGATTTCATCCAGGGAATCCCTGCCTTTGCGGATGTCGGCGCGCTTCCAGCGGTGCCGGATGTCGGGCTGATCGCGGTGGCGGGCGATACGGCGATGGAGGCCGTGGCGGCGCTGGGCGCGCGCGGCTGCAAGGGCATCATCATGTTCACCGCGGGCTTCGCGGAAATGGACGAGGCGGGTGCTGCGAAGCAGGAGGAGCTGACGCGTATCGTGCGCGCGCACGGCATGCGGCTCCTGGGGCCGAATTGCCTCGGGCTGTTCAATGCGGCGGTGGGTTTCTACCCGATTTTCTCGTCGTCCTTCGAGCAGGGTTGGCCGCTGGCGGGGCGCATCGGCATCGCCTCGCAATCGGGCGCTTATGGCACGCATGTCTACAGCGTCGCGCGCAATCGCGGGCTGGGCACGCCGGTCTGCATCACCACCGGCAATGAGGCGGATGTGGCGCTGGGCGATGTGCTGGGCTGGATGGCGCAAGCGGAAGAAATGGACGTGATCTGCGCCTATGCTGAAGGCATTCGCGAGAGCGAGAAGTTCCTCGCCGCGCTGAGCCTCGCGCGCGCGAACCGCAAGCCGGTCGTGATGATGAAGGTGGGCCGCAGCGCGCTTGGCGGGGAGGCCGCGAAGTCGCACACCGCGAGCATCGCCGGCGATGACGCGGTGACGGATGCGGTGCTGCGCGAATTCGGCGTGCTGCGCGCGCGCAGCACAGAAGAAGCGCTCGACATCGCCTATGCCGCGACCAAGCGCATCTATCCGGTGAAGAACACGCTGGGCGTGCTGACGGTGTCGGGTGGCGCGGGCGTGCTGATTTCGGATGCGGCGGAATCCTTGGGTTTCGACATGCCCGCCATGCCCGACGCGGCACAGGCGAAGCTGAAGGCGCTGATCCCCTTCTGCGCGCCGCGCAACCCGGTGGACTGCACCGCGCAGACCTTCAACGCGCCGAGCATGATCGGCGATTTCGCGGAAAGCCTGGTCGTGGATGGTGGCTACACGAGCATCCTCGGTTTCTTTACGCAGGCCGGCGGCAGCATCACCATGGGGCCACATATCCGCGCGCAGATGAACCGTGTGCGGCAGGCGCATCCCGATCGGCTGTGGTGCCTCAGCCTGATTGCGCCGCCGGAGCTGTTCCAGGCCTACCAGGATGATGGCTTCCTGATCTTCGAGGACCCGACGCGCGCGGTGGTGGCGCTGCACGCGATGGAGTTCTTCGGCCAGGCTTTCGAAGCGGCCGCGCCGGCGCCGGTTGCCCTGCCGCAGGTGACCTTGCCGGCGGCGACGCCGAGTGAGGCCGAGGCCAAGCGAATCCTGGCGGCAGCCGGTGTTCCCGCGGTGCCGGAATCGGCCTGCGCTGATGCTGACGCGGCGGTGCGCGCGGCCGATGGCATTGGCTATCCGGTGGTGCTGAAGATCCTGTCGCCCGACATCCTGCACAAGAGCGAGATCGGCGGCGTGCTGTTGGATGTGGCTGATGCCGCCGCTGTGCGCGCGGGTTTTGCCACGCTGATCGCGCGTGCCGCGCAGCATGCGCCTGCAGCGCGCATCGAAGGCGTGCTGGTGGCGAAGCAGATCAGGGGCGGCACAGAGCTCGCCTTTGGCATCATCAACGACCCGGTCTTCGGCCCGACAGCGATGGTGGGCCTGGGTGGTGTGTTCATCGAAGTGCTGAAGGACGTGGTGTTCCGCCGCTGTCCCTTTGACGCGGCGGAAGCGGAACGCATGATCCGCGCGCTGAAAGGGTTTCCATTGCTGGACGGTGCCCGTGGACGCCCCAAGGCGGATGTTGCGGCAGCGGCGCGTGCGCTGTCGGCGCTGTCGGCCTTCGCGGTCGCGGCTGGGCCGCGCTTGGCCAGCATCGACGTGAACCCGGTCTTTGCGCTGCCCGAAGGCTGCTTCGCCGCCGATGCGGTGATCGAGATCGCGCCATGATCGACCCCGCGCACCTGCTGGCCTATCCGATTCCGGAAATCCGCCAGCGCATCCGCTGGCAGGATGTGGCGCTTTACAACGCCAGTATCGGCCTGGGTGCGGACCCGATGGACCGCGCGCAACTGCCCTTCCTGGATGAGCGCGCGCTGGTGGCGATGCCCAGCATGGCGGTGGTGCTGGGCTATCCCGGTTTCTGGCTGCAACGGCCCGATACCGGCGTGGATTGGGTGAAAGTTGTGCATGGCGAGCAGTCGCTGCAACTGCACCGTCCGCTGCCGGTGGAAGGCGAGGTTGTTGGCACGTCGCGCGTCACGCGCATTATCGATCGCGGCGCGGGCAAGGGTGCTGTGATCTACAGCGAACGCCAGGTGCGCGATGCGGCGAGTGGCGAATTGCTGGCCACGCTCGGCATGTCCACCTTCGCGCGCGGCGATGGCGGGTGCGGTGGCGACACCGGTCCGGCGCCGAAGCCGCACCCCGAGCCTGACCGCGCGCCCGACATCGTGCTGGACCTGCCGACGCGCCCGGAACAAGCGCTGATCTACCGCCTGAACGGCGATCACAACCCACTGCATTTGGACCCGGACATCGCTGCCAAGGCCGGTTTTGCGCGGCCAATCCTGCACGGCCTCTGCACCTTCGGCGTCGTGTCCCACGCGCTGATGCGCGCGCTGTGCGGCTATGATGTGCGGCGCTTCGGGCGGATGGATGCGCGGTTTTCCTCGCCGGTGTTTCCGGGAGAAACGCTCAGCACGCAGGTCTGGCATGAAGCGGGCGGTGCTGCATTCCGCACGCGGGTGGTGGAACGTGATGTCGTTGTCGTCTCGAACGGGAGGTTCCTCTTCGCATGAGCGCGCACTACGAAAAATTCCGCGACCTGCACGCGAACTGCTTCGTCATGCCGAACACCTGGGATGGCATGTCGGCACTGCTGATGAAGCAGGCGGGGTTCCAGGCCATCGCGACATCGTCGGGCGCCATCGCGTTTGGCATGGGTGTGGCGGATGGCATTGCAGCCTTGTCGCGCGCGGATTCGGTGGCGAATGGCACGCTGATGGCGCGCATCGCGGACCTGCCGGTGAATGGCGATCTGGAGGATGGGTTTGGCCCCTCGCCGGAGGATTGCGTGGCGACAGTAGAGGCTGCGATCGCGGGCGGGTTGGCGGGGCTTGGCATCGAGGACACGACGGCCGATCCCGCGCGACCCATCCATGATTTCGACCATGCCGTGGCGCGCATGGTGGCTGCGGCGAAGGCTGCGAAGGGGCGCATCCTGCTGACCGGGCGCACCGACAATTTCCTGCATGGCCGCACCGATCTGGATGACACGATTCGACGTCTGGTCGCCTTCGCGGAAGTGGGTGCGGATGTGTTGTATGCGCCTGCGTTGCCGGATGAGGACGCGATCGCGAAAGTGGTGCGCGCGGTGGCGCCGAAGCCGGTGAACATCCTGATCGGACCGCGCAGTGGAGCGGTATCGGTGTCGCGGTTGGCGGAACTCGGTGTAAAGCGC
>JAAFHD010000387.1 GCA_013298245.1 Alphaproteobacteria bacterium | reverse complement strand
CGTGCCCAGCCTGTCGGGCGCGCCAGTCATGGCGACCGACCTGCGGGCCTCGGTCTCCCTCGTGCTGGCGGGCCTGGCCGCGCGCGGCGAGACCATCGTCAACCGCGTCTATCACCTTGACCGCGGCTATGAACGGCTGGAAGAAAAGCTCGCCGCCGTCGGCGCGGATGTGGAGCGCATGAAGTGACCAAGGGGCAGGAACGACATCGACGCACAATCACCTGAATACCGTCGAATCGTCACACCCTTTGCGTTAGTCTCGGACATGGACCAGCCCATCCCCACACCCGCCATCACCGGCGTGACCGCGCCGCTTGTCATCGCCTTGCCCAAGGGCCGCATCCTGCGCGAATTGCTGCCCGTTCTGGACCGCGCCGGCATCATGCCGGCAGCCGATTGCGCGGATGAAGACAGCCGCCGACTGCGTTTTGAAACCGCAGACGCGGCGGTGGACGTCATCCGCGTGCGGCCCTTCGATGTCGTGACCTTCGTGGCCCATGGCGCGGCACAGATCGGCATCGCCGGCGCCGATGTGCTGATGGAATTCGACACGCCGGAGGTCTACGCGCCGCTCGACCTCGGCATCGCCGCCTGCCGTGTTTCGGTGGCAGCTCCAGTCGATGCGCCGATGGAGGACACATCGCGCCTCTCGCGCATCGCGGTCGCCACCAAATACCCCAACATCGCCCGCCGCCACTACGCGGCGAAGGGCATCCAGGCCGAAATCGTGCACCTGAACGGCGCGATGGAACTGGCCCCTTCCATGGGCCTGTCGCGCGTCATCGTGGACCTGGTCGCGACCGGCGCCACGCTCAGCGCCAATGGCCTGCGCGAGACGGAGGTGATCGCCCAGGTCACCTCGCGCCTCATCGTCAACCGCTCCGCATTGAAGACCATGCCCGACGAAATCACCGCGCTGATCGCGCGCTTCCGCGCAGCCCTCGCATGAAGCGCCTCTCAACCACCGCGCCCGATTTCGAAACGCAGTTCACCGCGCTGCTCGAGGACGCGCGCGAAACCACCCAGCGCGTGGACGCCGCCGTCGCCGCCATCATCGCCGAGGTCCGCGCGCGCGGTGACGCGGCCGTGGCGGAATACACACACCGCTTCGACCGCTGGCCGGCGGAAAACCTGCGCGTCAGCGCCGCCGAAATCACCGCCGCCGAAGCCTCCGTCGCGCCGGAACTGCTCGCCGCGCTGGACCACGCTGCCCAACGCATAGAAGCCTTCCACAGCGCGCAGATGCCGCGCGACATCCGCATCGATGACCCCGCGGGCCTCACGCTCGGCATGCGCTGGGGCGCCTTGGATGCGGTGGGTATCTACGTCCCCGGCGGCAAGGCCGCCTACCCGTCCTCCGTACTGATGAACGCCATCCCCGCGCGCGTCGCAGGTGTGGCGCGCGTGGCCATGTGCGTGCCGACCCCCGATGGCGTGCTGAACCCGCTGGTGCTGGCCGCCGCACGCCGCGCCGGTGTCTCGGAAATCCATCGCATCGGTGGCGCGCAGGCCGTTGCCGCACTCGCCCATGGCACCGCCACCATCGCCCCGGTGGACCGCATCGTCGGCCCCGGCAACGCCTATGTCGCCGAGGCCAAGCGCCAGGTTTTTGGTCGTGTCGGCATCGACAGCATCGCCGGCCCCTCCGAGGTCGTGGTCATCGCCGACGCGACCAACAACCCCGCCCATGTCGCCATGGACCTGCTGGCCCAGGCGGAACACGACGAAGCCGCGCAATCCATCCTCATCACCAATGACGCCGCTTTCGCCGATGCCGTCGCTGCCGCCGTCGCCACCGCACTCTCCACCCTGCCCCGCGCCGCGATCGCCGGCGAAAGCTGGCGCGCGCATGGCGCCGTGATCTTGGTGCGCGATTGGGACGAAGCCGCCGCACTCACCAACCGCCTGGCGCCGGAACACCTGCAGATCATGCTGCCCGACGCGGCAGCGCTGTTCGCGCGCATCCGCCATGCAGGCGCGGCTTTCCTCGGCCGCTGGTGCCCCGAAGCGGTGGGCGACTACATCGCCGGCCCCAACCATGTCCTGCCCACCGGGCGTTCGTCGCGCTATGCATCCGGCCTGTCGGTCTTCGATTTTCTCAAGCGCACGACCTGGGTCGCGGCCGACGAAGCGGGCCTGCGCGCCATCGGCCCCGATGCGGTGCGCCTGGCCGATGCCGAGGGTCTTTCCGCCCACGCGCAATCCATCGCGCTGCGCCTGTAGATACATTGTTGAAACAGCGCTGCCCCGCGTGCTAACGCGTGGTCATGTCCAACACCGTCCGCAAATGGGGCAACAGCGCCGCCATCCGCATCCCCGCCGCCATCCTGGCAGCCGCGCGCCTGAAGCTCGACCAACCCGTGGCACTGCGTGAGGAAGGCGGGCGCATCATCATCGAAGCCCTGCCCGCGCCCGCCTTCGAACTGGACACGCTGGTCGCGGCCATCACGCCCCGCAACCGCCATGCGGCCGATGACAGCGACGCGCCGCGCGGGCGCGAAGCCTGGTGAGCCGCGCGCGCTACATCCCCGATGCCGGCGACATCGCCTGGCTGGAATGCGACCCCCAGGCCGGGCACGAACAGGCCGGCCGCCGCCCTGCCCTGGTGCTCAGCCCGGCCAGCTATAACGGGCGGAGCTCGCTGATGCTGTGCTGCGCGGTCACCACGCGCATCAAGGGCTATCCCTTCGAAGTGGCACTCGGTGACAATCCGGCCTCCGTCGCGCTGGCCGACCAGGCGAAAAGCCTCGATTGGCGCGCCCGCCGCGCGACATTGAAGGGCCGCGCAACCCCGGCCGCCCTGGCCGAAGCCCGCGCCAAGCTGCGCGCCTTGATCGGATAAAGCAGCGACTCGCTTGACCTTGTTGCCGCGTCGCACCATGTTGCGGCCCGCGCGGCCGCCGGGTTGCGCCTGCCCCCAATCCGGAAGGTCCCTCATGCGAGCCATGCCGCATGTCTAAAGAAGACATGATCGAATTCAGCGGCCAGGTGGTCGAGCTGCTGCCCAATGCGATGTTCCGCGTGAAGCTGGACAATGACCACATGGTCCTGGCGCACACATCCGGCAAAATGCGCAAGAACCGCATCCGCGTGCTGGCGGGCGACCGCGTCAATGTGGAAATGACGCCGTATGACCTGACCAAGGGTCGCATCACCTTCCGGTTCAAGTAGGGCCGCTTCAAGTAGCCAGCGGCGCCGCTCGGCGCTACTGCCAACGCAGATGTCCCGCCCGCCCCTCATCCTCGCCTCCGGCAGCCCGCGCCGCTTGGAACTGCTCGCGCGCATCGGCGTTGTGCCGGATGCGGTGCGCGCGGCCGATATCGACGAAACGCCGGGCAAGGCCGAATTGCCGCGCCTGCTGGCCGCGCGCCTGTCCCGCGCCAAGGCCGATGCCGCGGCCACACCCGGCGCGCTGGTACTGGCCGCCGATACCGTAGTCGGCGTCGGCCAACGCATTCTCGGCAAAGCGCGCGACGCCGATGAAGCACGCCGCTTCCTCGAACTCCTCTCCGGCCGCCGCCACCGCGTCATCACCGGCGTCGTGCTCGCCGGCCCTGGTGCTGAACGCCGCGCCCGCCTGGTCACCAGCATCGTCACCTTCCAGCGCCTGACGGCCGCGCAAATCGACGCCTATCTCGCCACCGATGAATGGCGCGGCAAGGCCGGCGCCTACGCCATCCAGGGTGCCGCCGAGGCCTGGTGCCGCTTCCTCTCCGGCAGCCATTCCAACGTCGT
>JAAFHD010000386.1 GCA_013298245.1 Alphaproteobacteria bacterium | reverse complement strand
TTTGCGGCGCGCTGTCCAAGCTTGCGACCGACGTTATGCTGCTGATGCAGACCGAAGTGGCGGAGGTGTCGGAACCCCATGTCTCTGGGCGCGGCGGGTCCTCCACCATGCCGCAGAAGCGCAACCCGATCGCCTGCGAATACGTGCTGGCACAAGCCCGCGGCGTACATGCGCTGGTGCCGCAGATGCTCTCGGCCATGCTGCAGGATCTGGAGCGCGGCACCGGCCCCTGGCAGGCGGAGGCGCTGGCCATTGGCCAGGCTTTCAACCTCACGCATGGCGCCATCATGCAGGCGCGGCTGATCGCCGAGGGGCTGGTCGTGGACGCGCGGCGGATGCGTCGCAACCTCGACATCACCGGCGGGATGATCGTGGCCGAACGGGTGATGATGGGGTTGGCCCCTGTGCTCGGCCGCAACGAGGCGCATCACGTGCTGAACCACGCCTGCGATATCGCGCTGGCCGAAGGACGGCCGCTTGCCGATGTGCTGCTCGCGGACCCACAGGTTTCCGCGCGTATGCTGCCCCACCAGATCCGCGAATTGACCGACCCGGAACAGTATATCGGCGAGTCACTCGCCTTCACCGACCAGGTGCTGGCGCGGCTGGCACATTGACCCGCGCTGCCCGCGCCGCGTGCAAAAGCGCGGGCGGGCAGGGCACTCGGCGCAGGTCGCCCCTTGCCAGCATGGCGGACGGGGTGTTGAACCACCTGTGATGAACCGGTCCATTCCTGCTTGGGGCGAGGGGGCTGGCGCGTGCTGAATGTCGATGGCCTTGCCGTCACCTTCCGCACCGCGCGCGGCTTGCTGCGCGCGGTCGATGGCGTGTCGCTGTCCGTGCAGGCGGGGCGCACGCTGGCGCTGGTGGGCGAAAGCGGCTGCGGCAAGTCGGTCACGTCGCTGGCGCTGATGGGGCTGCTGCCGCCGGAAGCGCGCGTTGAGGGCCGCGTGGAATTCGAAGGGCGCGACCTGCTGGCGCTGGCGCCCGACGCGCGCCGCGCACTGAATGGCGGCGCCATGGCGATGATCTTCCAGGAACCGATGACCAGCCTGAACCCGGCCTTCACCGCCGGCGAACAGGTGGCCGAGGCGATCCGCATCCACGACGGCGCCGCGACCGACACGGCGCTGGCGCGCGCAGTGGCGATGCTGGAGCGCGTGCGCATTCCCGAAGCGGCACGCCGCGCGCGGCAATATCCGCACCAGCTTTCCGGTGGCATGCGCCAGCGAGTGATGATCGCAATGGCGCTGGCATGTCGGCCGCGCCTGCTGATCGCGGATGAGCCGACCACCGCGTTGGACGTCACGGTGCAGGCGCAGATCCTGTCGTTGCTGGAAGAACTGAAGCGAGAAACCGGCACTGCGATCCTGCTGGTCACGCATGATCTGGGCGTGGTGGCCGACCATGCCGATGACGTGGCGGTGATGTATGCCGGGCGCATCGCCGAAGTGGCGCCATCCGCCGCGCTCTTCGCGCAGCCGGAGCATCCCTACACGATCGGGCTGATGGGTGCGGCGCCGCGTTTCGCGCAGCCGGGCGGGCGGCTGGCGAGCATTCCCGGCACCGTGCCGGATTTGCTGGCGCCGCCGCCGGGGTGCCGTTTCGCGCCGCGCTGCCCCTTCGCCGATTCGCGTTGCGATGCGCTGCCGGCGCTGTCGTCAGGCGCGCATCGCGTGGCCTGCCACGCCGCGCCGCTGGAACTTGCGGCATGACCGCGTTGCTTGAACTCGACGGCCTGGTGAAGCACTTCCCGGTACGCGATGCGCTGGGCCGCGCGCGCGGCGCGGTGCGTGCGGTGGATGGCGTGTCGCTGTCGGTGAATGCGGGCGAGGTGCTGGCCATCGTCGGTGAATCCGGCTGCGGCAAATCCACGCTGGGGCGCCTCGCGCTGCGACTGATTGAACCCGATGCCGGCACCATGTGCATCGCCGGCGAGGATTGGCGCAAGCTGCCCGCCCGGCGCTTGCGCGAAGCGCGCCGCCACGCGCAGCTGATCTTTCAGGACCCCTTCGGCAGTCTCGACCCGCGGCTGACAGTCGCGCAGGCCATCGAGGAACCGCTGATCCTGCACACGGGCATGGGCCGCGCCGAACGCGCCGCGCGCGTGGCGGAATTGCTGGCGCGCGTCGGCCTGCGGCCCGAGACGGCGCAGCGCTGGCCGCATGAGTTTTCCGGCGGGCAGCGGCAGCGCATCGCGATTGCGCGCGCTCTGGCATCCGGCCCGAAGCTGATCATCGGCGATGAACCTGTTTCCGCGCTGGATGTCTCCGTGCAAGCGCAGGTGCTGAACCTGCTGATGGGGCTGATCCGGGAATACGGCCTGGGCTTCGTGCTGATCAGCCATGACCTGTCCGTGGTGCGCCACATCGCGGACCGCGTGGCGGTGATGTATCTCGGCCGCATCGTGGAAGAGGCGCCGGCGGCCACGTTGTTCGCCGCCCCGCGCCACCCCTACACGCGCGCTCTGCTGGCCGCCGTGCCCGGACAGGGCGTGCGCGCGGCATTGATGGAAGGCGACCCGCCATCCCCCATCGCGCGGCCACCTGGCTGCCATTTCCACACACGCTGCGCCCACGCCATCGCGCGCTGCGCCACCGAAGTGCCAGCCATCCGATCGGTGGAGGGCGAAGCCCGCAGCCGTGAATCGGCTGGCCAAGGTTTCGTCGCCTGCCACCTGGCCGCGGACTTGCCAGCCGCGCCGGCCTTTGCTGAACACATGACCGGCGGCGCGCGCCTGGCGCGCCTCGCCGCCCGCTTCTCCCGGGAGGATGCCTGACGTGCTGAAGAAGACCCTGCTCGCCGCCGTTCTGGCGCTCTCCGCGGGCGCGGCCGACGCGCAAAACCTGCGCATCGGCCTGCGCGAGGACCCGGATATCCTGGACCCCACGCTCGCGCGCACTTTTGTGGGTCGCATCGTGTTCTCGGCGCTGTGCGACAAGCTGTTCGACATCAATGAACGGCTGGAAATCGTGCCCCAACTCGCGGAATCGCACCGCTGGGAAGACAACAACCGTACCCTGCGCCTGACAATCCGCCCCAACCTGCGCTTCCATGATGGCGAGGTGCTGGACGCCGAAGCGGTGCGCTATTCGCTCAACCGCCACCTCACCATGCAAGGCAGTTTCCGCCGCGCCGAGATCAACGTCATCGAGGCGATCGAGGTGGTTGATCCGCGCACGGTAGTGATCCGCCTGCGCGAGGCGTCATCGCCCTTCCTGTCGCAACTGACCGACCGCGCCGGCATGATCGTCAGCCCCCGCGCGGCCGAGGCGCTGGGCCGCAATTTCGGCACGCGCCCGGTCTGCGCCGGCCCCTTCCGCTTCACCGAACGCGTCGCGCAAGACCGCATCGTGCTGGACCGCTTCGACGGCTACTGGAACGCCCAAGCGATCAACGTGAATCGCGTGACCTTCCTGCCCATCCCGGACAGCACCGTGCGCCTGGCCAACCTGCAATCCGGCGCGCTGGAAATGGTGCAGACCATCGACCCCGATGACGTGCCGGCAGTCCGCCGCAACAACCGCCTGCGCATCGCGATGTCCGACGAGCTCGGCTTCCAATCCATCCAGTTCAATGTCGGCAATGGCGCGCGCGCGCAATCGCCGATCGGGCAGGATGCGCGGGTGCGCCAGGCCTTCGAACTTTCGATTGACCGCGCCGCCATCAACCAGGTGGTGTACGAGGGGATGTTCACGCCGAGCGCGCAGCCCTTCCCGCCATCCAGCCCCTATCACC
>JAAFHD010000385.1:1784-3751 GCA_013298245.1 Alphaproteobacteria bacterium | reverse complement strand
GGACTGTGTCCCTTGGCGGATGGGGTTTGGGGAAGGCGGCGCCTTCCCCAAGGCAACCCGCGCCAACCAGCGCACCGCCAGCGTCGCCCATCTGCCTCAGGCCTTCAAGGGCGGCGCCAGGTTGCGCACCAGTTCGCGTTCCAGCAGCGCCAACCGAATCCCCTCGCGCAGCAACCGGATATCGCGGATGCGACCAAAACTCGGGCGATGGAACAGCGCGATGTTGCGCCCTGGTTCCTCTGTCGCCTTGATCTGCCGATACGCGACCATGTCATCCAGCAGCGCACCCACCGCGACCGACAACCGCGGCATGATCGCAACCCCGATGCCCGCACCCACCATCTGCCGCTGCGTCTCGATCGAGGATGCCTGCAACGCATCCCCACGCCCGCCATGGTCCCGCGCAGGGCACAAGGACAGCGCCTGGCCACGCAGGCAATGCGCCTCATCCAGCAGGATCAATTCGGCGGCCGGCACATCTTCCAGCGTCACGCGTTCCACGCTGGCAAGCGCGTGGTCGCGCGGCACGGCCAACACGAAACTTTCGAAGAAGACGGGCAGTTCGGTCAGCTCCGCTTCCTTCACCGGCGGGCTTGCGAGCACCGCGTCCAGGCTGCCTTCCTCCAGCTGGCGGACCAGCGGCCAGGTGGTGCCCTCGGTGATCAGCAGGCGCAGCTTGGGGTAGGCATCGCGCAGCGGCTTCAGCAGCAACGGCAGCAGGTATGGGCCCAGCGTGGTCAGCACGCCAAGCCGGAAGGTGCCGGCCAGTGGTTCCGCGCCCGCCTCGGCCAGCGAGATCATGCGCCGCCCTTCCGACAGGATCGCGCGCGCCTGCGCCACCACCTCCTCGCCACGCTGCGTCACCAGCACATGGCGCGGCGAGCGTTCGAAAATGTCGAAGCCAAACAGGTCTTCAAGCTTGCGGATCTGCGCCGACAGCGTCGGCTGCGACACCGCGCAGGATTGCGCCGCGCGCCCGAAATGCCGTTGCTCGGCGACCGCGACCACATATTCCAGGTCGCGAAAGGAAAAGGCGGAGAGGTTCACGCGTCCAGCTCCCAGGCAGGGCCAATGGGTTTCTTACCCTGCCCGTTCGGCGATTCGCGCACCAGTGTAGGCCAGGCGAGGCCCGTGACGCGACCGCGCAATCCGCGCAGCAATTCCCGCGCGCGCGCATCCGGCACGGCGAAGCGCGCGGTGCCCGGGGCGGGGTCCAGCGCGTGAAGATAATACGGCTTCACGCGGTGGGAGAGCATGGTGCGGAACAGCGCTTCCAGCGCGGCCTCATCATCATTCACGCCGGCCAGCAGCACGGATTGACCAAGCAGCACCACGCCCGCCGCGTGCAATGCGCGCAACGCCGCACCATCACCGAATTCGCGCGCGTGGTTGGCATGCACACACAGATACAGCGGCTTGTCGCGTGACAGCGCGCGCAGCATGGCTGGCGTGATGCGCCCGGGGTCCGCCACCGGCACACGGCTGTGGATGCGCAATGTGGCGATATGCGGCATCGCCTCCAACGCATCCAGAATGCGCGCGAGCCGCCGCGCCGAGAGCATCAGCGGGTCGCCACCGGTCAGGATCACTTCCGTCACGCTCTGCGTGCGCGCGAACCAGGCCAGTGCCGCGTCCAGTTCCGCATCCGTCAGCAGGCCACCATCGGGGCCGACATGCTCGCGCCGAAAACAGAAGCGGCAATAGACCGGGCAGGCCAGCAAAGGCTTCAGCAAGGCACGGTCGGGGTAGCGATGCACCACACCCTTCACCGGCGTGAATGGCGCATCCGCCGTCGGGTCTTCCAGTTCATGCGGCGCGGTCAGCAGCTCCGCCACATCGGGGATGTATTGCCGCCCGATCGGGTCATCCGGCGCGCCGATCTGCGCGCGCACCGCGGGCGTGATGGCGATGGCGAAGTGCTGCTCCACCGCGCGCAGCGCATCGCGCGTGGCCGCCGGTGCGAGGCC
>JAAFHD010000385.1:0-1774 GCA_013298245.1 Alphaproteobacteria bacterium | reverse complement strand
AGATCATCGGCGGTGCGCAGCGTGCGGGTCATGGTGCGGTGGCGTTACTCGCGCTAACCGGGGGCTGCAATGCCCAAGCCCGATTGGCACCCCGAGCGCCTGGCCGCGCGCCTGCCTTACTTGCGCGAACGCGCGCGCATGATGGCGGCCACGCGCGCCTTCTTCGCCGCGCGCGGCCACACCGAAGTGGAAACGCCGTGCCTCGTTCCAAGCCCCGGCGCGGAGGTGCATCTGCGCGCTTTTGAAACCGCCTTCAACCCGCATTTCGGCGCCGGAGAAGCGCGGCGGTTGTACCTGCGCACCAGCCCGGAACTGGCCATCAAGCGCCTGCTGGCGGGCGGCGTCGGCGCGTGTTTCGAATTCGCGCGCGTCTGGCGCAATGGCGAAGACAGCGCGCGCCACGCGCCCGAATTCACCATGCTGGAATGGTACACGCCCGGCGCCCCACTGGCCGCGCTGATGGACGAGACGGAGGCGCTGCTGCGCGCCATCTGGCCCGCCTGCACTGCCGCGCCCTTCGCGCGCATCACCATGCAGGAGGCGTTTGCGCGCTGGGTTGGCGTGGACCTGCTGGCGACGATCCGCGCCGATGGCAGTGGCGATGCGGCACTGCTGGGCGCGCGCGATGACGAAAGCTGGGACGACGCCTTCTTCCGCCTGCTGGCCGAACGCGTGGAACCCGCCATCGCGGCAGCACCCACCTTCCTGACGCATTGGCCCGCGCCACAAGCCGCATTGGCACGCCGCGACCCCGCGGACCCACGCGCCGCGCTGCGCTTCGAACTCTACGCTGGCGGCCTGGAACTGGCGAACGCGTTTGAAGAACTGACCGACGCCGCCGAACAACGCGCGCGCTTCACCGCCGACATGGTCGAACGCGCGCGGCTCTACGCCGATCCCTGGCCGGTGGATGAGGATTTTCTGGCCGCGCTGGAACACGGCATGCCGCCCACCAGCGGCATCGCGCTGGGCTTTGATCGGCTGGTGATGCTGGTGACCGGGGCGCGGCATATCCGCGATGTCACCTGGCTTTGATCCGCCCGTTTTCCAGGCGCGACACCAGCCGCACTAGCGGCCACAGCAGCACCACATACGCAATCGCCGCCACCATGATCGGCGTCGCGTTATAGGTCACGCTCTGCGCCTGGCGCGCCTGGAACAGCAGTTCCGGCAGCGCCACAACGCTGGCGATGGAGGTCAGCTTCACCACCTCCAGCGTGTTCGACACCAGGTCAGGCAGCACATTGCGCACCGCCTGCGGCAGCACCACGAGCCGGATGGTTTTCCAGCGCGACAACCCCAGTGAACGCGCCGCTTCCTGCTGGCCGGATGGCACGCTCTCGATCCCCGCGCGCAGGATTTCGCCATAGTACGCGCCGGTGTTCAGGAAGAAGCCGATCGCCACCGCCGTCCAGGCATTCACCTCGATGCCTGCGAATGGCAGGCCCGCATACACAAACACCAAAAGCACCAAGGGCGGCAGCGCGCGGAAGACATCCACCCAGGCCATCAGCGGCCAGCGCACCCACGGCGTGCGCACGGTCGAGCCCACCGCCAGCAGCACGCCGCCCGCCAGCCCCAGCGGCACCACCAGCAGGCTCAGCAGGATCGTTTGCCACAGGCCGGCGAGCAGGATCGGCCAGGCCTCGCGGATGATCTCCAACGAAAAAAAATTCAGCAGCAAGTCGTCGATCATCGCTTCCACGCGAAGCGGGTTTCCACCCACCGCCCCAGGATCACCACCGGGATGAACAGCGCGAGATACGCGGCCGCC
>JAAFHD010000384.1:2444-3752 GCA_013298245.1 Alphaproteobacteria bacterium | reverse complement strand
ATCGGCAGCGACATCACCTGGTTGCACAGCGCCTCCGACACCGGCAGCGGCCCGAGAGCGGGCAGATGCGCCCCCGCATAGGCCGGCTGGTGGTGCAGCGGCTTCGGGTAATAGACACCGAAGGGAATGCCCTGTGCCTTCAGCGCATCCTGCGCGCGGCCGCGCGCCGCCGCATCCGGCAGGGTGATCGTATACAGCCCCCAGGAATGGCCCGGCACCGGCTCGGGCACCGCCACCATCCCGGACAGCGCGGCGTGGTACCACGCGGCGACGCGCGCGCGGGCCAGAAGTTCCTCGGCGAACAAATCCATCTTGCACAGCAGAACCGCGGCCTGGATCGTGTCCAGCCGCCCATTCATGCCGGTGCGCAGCACCTCATAACGGCCCTGTCCTTCGCCATGCGTCCGCAGGCTGCGATACAGTGCCGCGCGTTCGGCATCCTGCGTCAGCAGCGCGCCGCCATCGCCATAGCAGCCCAGGGTTTTCGTGGGATAAAATGACAACGCCGCCGCATCACCCCAGCAGCCCAGGCGCTTGCCACCGATATCCGCACCAAAGGCCTGTGCTGCGTCATCCAGCAGGAACAGGCCGCGCTTGGCGGCCAGCGTTTCCAGCGCTTGCCAGTCGGCCGGGCGGCCGAACAGGTCCACGCCCACCACCGCGCGCGGGCGCAGTTGGCCGGCAGCTTCCACCGCCGCGATGCGGCGTTCCAGGTCGGCCAGGTCGATGTTGAAGGTGGCGGGGTCCACATCCACGAAGACGGGCGTGGCACCCAGCACCAGCGGCACTTCGGCCGTCGCGGTATAGGTGAAGGCGGGCAGGAACACCGCGTCACCGCGGCCAATCCCTTCGGCCATCATCGCGATCTGCAAGGCATCCGTGCCGGAGGACACACCCACGGCATGCCCGCAGCCGGCAAACCCGGCCAGGCGTTCTTCCAACTCCACCACCTCAGGCCCGTTGATGAAGCGGCCGGATTCCAGCACGGCGTCGATGCGCGTGCGCAGCTTTTCGCGGATCAGCGCCTGCTGCGCATGCATGTCGAACAGGCCGATGGGGCGTGGTGCGTTCATGGCCACCGTGTTGCCCGGGGCCATGGCGAAGGCAAGGCAGGCTTGTTCAAGCCTCGTTTCAGGATGCTACGCGCGCGGGTTCCTGGCCGATCACGCGCCACAGCCGCGCGGTGGCGGCGGTGGTCTGCCCGGCCTCTGCCATCGCGGCCAGTTCATCGATGGCACGCGCGGCCAGCGCGGCATCGACCGGCTGCGGTGTCACGGCCAGCACGCCGGCTTCCCGCGTGGGGTGGGC
>JAAFHD010000384.1:0-2434 GCA_013298245.1 Alphaproteobacteria bacterium | reverse complement strand
CGGCGCTGGGCGGTGCTTCGTCCATCTTCTCACCCGGCCGCGCGCCGGTGAAGCGGATGGGCAGCACCACACCCGCCTGGCGCAGCATGCGGCGCGCCAGGTCCAGGATTTGCACCGAAGCGCCCATGTCCAGCACGAAGATCGCGCCCGCCGCATCATCGCGCAGCAGGGCGGCGCGCAGGATCAAGCCGGCCGCTTCCTCGCGCGTCATGAAATAGCGGCGCATGGCGGGATGCGTCACCGTCAGCGGCAACCCGCGCGCGATCTGCCGACGGAACACCGCCACCACGCTGCCCGAACTGCCCAGCACATTGCCGAAGCGCACACTGACGCAGCGCATGCCGGCGGGGTCGTCATTCGCCTGGGTGTAGATTTCCGCCAGTCGCTTGGTGGCACCCATGACCGAACTGGGTGCGACCGCCTTGTCCGTGCTGACCAGCACGAAGGTGGCGGCACCTGCGGCACCCGCCGCATCCAGCACCAGCCGCGTGCCCAGTGCATTGGTGCGGATCGCCTCGAGCGGCGCTGCCTCCACGATGGGCACATGCTTCAACGCGGCGGCGTGCAGCACCAGGTCCGGGCGCGCATCGGCCATCACGCGACGCAGCCGCGCGGCGTCGCGGATATCGGCCAGCACAGCCTCGCGCGGGGTCGCGGGGTGCTGTTCGGCCAGCGCGGAATCGATGCGCCACAGCGCGTATTCGGACTGCTCCAGCAGCGTGAGTTGCGCTGGCCCCAGCGCCGCCACCTGGCGTGCCAGGGCACTGCCGATGGAGCCACCCGCGCCGGTGATCAGCACGCGCCTGCCCTGCACCAGCGGCGCCAATATGGCCGCATCCGGCAAGCGTTGCGCACGGCCCAACAGGGTCTCGATGCGCGGGCGGCCAGCGCGGCCCGGCCGAGTCGCGATCAAGGCCAGCGCCAGCACCAGCGCATGCACGCCTAGGAAAGCCGGGTTGGGTGATTGCCAGGCGCCGGCCAGCGCCAGCACGACATCGCAGGCGAAGGCGGCAGCGCCAGCCGCGGCCACCAGCGCCAAGGCCGGATGCGCGGGCCAGCGCGCCGCCAGCCGTCGCGCGGCGGGGCCAGTCATCGCGGCCAGTGGCACGACCAGCAGCCACCAGCTGGGCGGCGGCATCGCACCTGGTGCTGCCAGCCACAGGGCGACCGCGATGGCGGCGATGCCGATGGCGCTGTCGCGGATCATGGCGTGGTCTCCAGCAGGTTGCGGTAGAGGCCGCGCAGCTTCTCGGCCTCTCCTTCCCAGGAAAAATCCTGCAAGGCGGCGCGGCGGGCATTGGTGCCGCTGCGCGCGCGCAGGGCCGGGTCGCGCAGCTGCTCAATGGCGTCGGCGATGGCGCGCGGGTCGGCCACATCCACCAGCAGGCCGGCTTCCGCGCCGCGCAGCATGCGCGCGACTTCCTCGGCGAAGGCGGGTGCGATGGTGGGCAGGCCGGCCAGCATGCCGTCGGCCAGCTTGTGCGGCAGGGCCAGGCGATGGTTCTCCTCACCCGGCTGGAACAGGATCAGGTTGATGTCGGCGGTGGCGGCCAGGCGCGCCAGGGCATCGGGCGCCAGCCAGCCGGCCAGGGTTATGCGCGGCAGCAGGCCGCGCGCGCCGGCATCGGCCAGGAAGTCGTCCTGCGTGTTGTCGGTGAAGCGGCCGGCGATGGTCAGGCGGGCATCGCGCGCCAGGGCCAGCGCGGCCAGCAATTGCGGCCAGCCGCGCGCGCGGGAAATCGCGCCGATATGCAGCAGATGCAGCGGGCCTGGCGTGTGGATACGCGGTGCCACGCCAGCATCGGGCGCGTAGTTCCGCACGGGCAGGGCGTCGGCCTGCAAGCCATCTTTCGCGACCACCACAGCATCGGCGCGGCGCGCCATGGCGCGGCATGCGGCCGATAGCGCCGCGCGCGCAATCGGGCGCAGCGCGCGCGGCAGCCGCGCATCCAGCCGCGAGGGGTAGTGTTCATGCACGTCGAGCACCACGCGCGCGGGGCGGGCCAGCAGCGCGGCGGCCCAGGAATCGGGTTCATGCGCGTGGATGACGCGCGCGCCCGATGCCCGCGCCAGCCGCGCCAGCTGCGGGATGTGGCGCAGCCGCGCCCACCAGCCTGGGCGGCGCGCAAAGCCCTGGATCGCAACCCCCGCGCAAGCGGCAGGCATGTCGGCGCGCGCGGGGCAAAGATGCGTCACGCGCCAACCCGCCGCCGCCAGCGCCGCCCCTTCCCGCCGCACGATGCGAACATCATCGGGCGGATGCGCGGCCGAGAGCATCAGCACATCAGGCCGCATGCGCCACCACCTGGCAGAAGGCATCCGCTTGCAAGCGGCGGTCCCAGCGGCGCACCGCCTGGGCGCGCGCGGCACTGCCCATGGCGACGCGGCGGTTGGGGTCGGTGGCCAATGCGCGCAAGGCATCGGCGATGCCGGC
>JAAFHD010000383.1 GCA_013298245.1 Alphaproteobacteria bacterium | reverse complement strand
CCACGGCGCGATGCAGGCCTGTAGTGGAATCCTCCAGCACAATCCATGTCGCGCCCGCTTCGTCACACGCCGCGCGCAACGTCGCGAAGCGCCCGACAGGCGCGTCATCGCCCGCCAATTCATGGCGCCACACACCATCGGCCAGCGGCACACGGGCACACCACGGCACGGCCACATCCAACGCGCGCCGCACCAGCACAAAGCCATGCCAGGCCGCGACATAAGGCGTGACCGCAACCGGCGTATGCTTCAACTCCGGCTGCCCCGAGACTGGATCATGCGCCGCATTCACCGCCGCATTGATGCGCGCGGCCGGCGCAAACGCATCGGTCCAATGCATCGGCGCGAAGGCATCGCCGCGCCGCTGCGCGACATCATGGCGCAGGCGCAAAACAGCCGCGCCATCACGCCCCGCCACACGCACCAGCGCACCATCCGGCGCCGGCGCATCATCCGGATGCATCGACAGTTCTGGCTCAGGCCGATGCGCCATCAAGCGCGGCACCAGGCCGGTGCGCGTCATGGTGTGCCACTGGTCGCGCAGGCGGCCTGTGTTCAGCGCGATGGGGTGCGTCGCATCGCAGGCATTCGCAGGCGCACGATAGGGCGTCGGCACAAACCGCATGACCGGCGGCACGATGCGCCCGCCCTCTTCGCCACGCCGCGCGACAGGCCAGCGCGTGGGCGGCATCGCGTCGTATTCTGCGTCCGACATGTCGGCCAGGCCAGAGATGTCGAAGACGCGATTGGACGGCCGCGCCAGCCCCGTCACTGCGGCGTGCTCACGGAAAATCGCCGCCGGGTTGCGCCATGCGAAATGCTCCGCCCAACCCAGCCGCGCCGCAACTTGCGCCACAATCCACCAATCCGCACGCGCCTCGCCAGGTGCCGGCAGGAAGGCGCGCTGGCGGCTGATGACGCGCTCACTGTTGGTGACGGTGCCATCCTTCTCGCCCCAACCCAGCGCCGGCAGGCGTATGCGCGCCATGCGCACTGTGTCGGAATCCGCCACGCAATCGGACACCGCCAGCACCGGCACACGCGCCAATGCCGCGCGTACATCATCGCTCGCGGGCATCGACACGGCAGGGTTCGTCGCCATCACCCACAACGCGCCGATGCGCCCCGCGCCCGCCGCGCGAAACAGATCCACCGCCTTCAACCCAGGCCTCGGCGCGAGCCTTGGCGCCCGCCAGAAATCGCGCAGCGCATCGGCCTCGCCCGGCCGGTCCCATTCCAGGTGCCCCGCCAGCATATTGGCCAGCGAACCCGTCTCCCGCCCACCCATCGCATTGGGCTGGCCAGTGATGGAAAACGCGCCACCACCCTCACGCCCGATCGAGCCATGCAGCAGATGCGCGTTGATGATCGCGTTCGCCTTGTCGCTGCCCGCGCTGGACTGGTTCGCACCCTGGCTGAAGATGGTCAGCGTGCGCGGCGTCTCTGAGAACCAAGTGAAGAACTGCGCGATGTCATCGGCCGTCAGGCCGGTATCGGCCAGCCCATAGGGCTGCGCGAGCGCCGATGAAAATCCCGGCGCATTGCTGCGAAACCCACGCGCGAACAAGTGCCGCAGCAAGCCGTTGAACAGCGACACATCGGTGCCGGGTGCTATGGCCAGGTGCAGATCAGCACCCTCGCAGGTCGCGGTGCGGCGGGGGTCGATCACCACGATGCGCTTGCCCGCGCGCGCCGCCTGCAAGCGCTGGAACAACACCGGGTGGCACCAGGCGAGATTGCTGCCGACCAGCACGACCAGTTCGGCCGCCTCGATGTCAGCGTATGTCGCCGGCACGATGTCCTCGCCAAAGGCGCGCCGGTGCCCGGCCACGGCGCTGGCCATGCAAAGCCGCGAATTGCTGTCGATGTTCGCGGTGCCGAGAAACCCCTTCGCCAGCTTGTTCGCGGCGTAATAATCCTCGGTCAGCAACTGGCCCGAAACATACAGCGCGACCTCCTCCGGCGCATGCCGCCGAAGGCCATCGGCCAGCGCATCCAGCGCCGCATCCCAACTGGCGCGCTTGCCGTCCACTTCGGGGTGCAGCAGGCGGTTGGGGTGCGCGAAGGTCTCGGCCAGCGCGGTGCCCTTGCTGCACAAGCGGCCGTGGTTCGCAGGGTGCTCGGGGTCGCCCTGCACGGGGGCATCCGCCCGCGCCAACACGCCGCAACCCACACCGCAATACGGGCAGGTCGTCCTAGTAGACATCGCGCTGATACCGCCCCTGCCGCGCCAGCGCGACAATCCAATCCCGTGCGGCATCGGCCGACATCGCACCCTGTTGCTGCGCCACCTGGCGCAATGCCGCGTCCACATCCTTGGCCATGCGCGACGCATCGCCGCAGACATAGACATGCGCGCCATCCTGCAACCAGCGCCACAGATCGGGTGCGGCTTCCAGCATGCGGTGCTGCACATAGTCCTTCGCGCGCCCATCGCGCGACCAGGCAAGCGAGAGCCGTGACAAACTGCCCGCGGCCAGATGCGCCTCGATCTCCTCGCGATACAGGAAGTCGGTCGCGCTGCGCCGATCGCCGAAGAACAGCCACGCCGGCGACGTCTGCGCCAACCCCGCGCGGTGCTGCAGGAGGGCTCGGAATGGCGCGATGCCGGTGCCCGGCCCGATCATGATGATCGGTGTTTCCGCGCGCGTCGGCAGGCGGAAATGGCTGGTCTGCACATAGGTCGGCACTGCGTCCGCGCGGAAGGCCAGGTGGTTTGACGCGACACCGTGGCGCATGCGGCCGCGCCGTTCATCGCGCACCACGCCGACGCATAATTCGACACGCCCTGGCGCCGCGAGCGGCGATGACGCAATCGAATACAACCGCGGTTTCAACGCCGGCAACGACGCGATCAGGTCCTCCACCGGCGGCCGCGCGGAGGGGAAGTTTTCCAGCAGGTCCAGCAGATCCGGCGCATCCGGGCCGACATCCTCGCCATCCGCCATCGCGCGCAACATGGCCGCTTCCTTGGGATTTTTTGCTGCACCCGCCAGCAGATCCAGCGTGCGATCCAGCGGGCGCGCGATGTCGCGTTCGCGCGCCAGGCTGTCGCGCAGCGCATCGGGTGCGGCCAGCGCGGCCATCACCGCATCGACCAGCGCGGGGTCGTTCGCCGCTTCCACGCCCAGGCTGTCGCCTGGTTCATAGGCCAGACCAGTGCCGGACAAATCCAGCACGATGCGGCGCACATCCTTGTCGCTGCCCGCGCCCGTCAGGCGCTGCGATTCCAGCAGACGTGCGACGGGATGCGCGGGCTTCGCCACGGCAACGGGCGCCGCGGGCGCCACGACGGGCGCTTCGGCCAGCAACGCCTTCAGCGCCTTCTGCGTCGGTTTGGCGCCCGGCACGCACAGGCCCGTCGATGTCTCGCGCCCTTCCGCCAGCGCCTCGGCGTAGGTCTGGCACAGATAGCCGCACTGCCCGCAATCCAGCTGCGCCATCGCGGCCATCATGCGCCGCGCGGGTGCGCGGCCAGCGGCAAGGGCCAGGCGTTCGTCCAGCTCCAGCGCTGGGTCGTGCCAGGGAAAATCCTCGGCCGGTAGTGCGGGTGCGACGGGCGTCGCGTTGTCCGGTGCGCGGCTGAACAGGCCGGCGAGAAAGCCGTTCAGATAGGCGCGCTGCTCGGCGGTGAACGGCGCTGAGTCGGGCAGCACGGGCACCGTGCCGGGTGTTACGGGTGCGAAGGCGTTCATGCCATCACCTCCGCCTTGTCGCAGATGGCATCGAGTGCCGCGTCGTCATGCCGCGCGGTGA